>ONTN01000074.1 GCA_900320765.1 uncultured Eubacteriales bacterium | reverse complement strand
CCGGCGACCTTGAAGTCCATCTCGCCGTGGAAGTCCTCAACGCCCTGGATGTCGATGAACGTCGTCCAGCTTCCGTCGTCGTCGTGGATAAGTCCGCAGGAGATGCCGGCGACAGGGGCCTTGATGGGCACGCCCGCGTCCATAAGGGCGAGGGTGGAGCCGCAGATGGAGCCCTGGGAGGTGGAGCCGTTGGAGGAGAGGACCTCGGAGACTACGCGGATAGCGTAGGGGAAATCCTCCTCAGAGGGGATTACGGGCTCAAGGGCCTTCTCGGCAAGAGCGCCGTGGCCTATCTCGCGGCGGGAGGTGGAGCGGGTCGGCTTCGCCTCGCCTACGGAGTAGGAGGGGAAGTTGTAGTGGTGGATATATCTCTTGGACTCCTCCTCGAAGATGGTGTCCAGCTTCTGAGCGGCGGAGAGCATAGAGAGGGTGCAGATCGAGAGCACCTGAGTCTGGCCGCGCGTGAAGAGACCGGAGCCGTGTACCCTCGGGAGAACGCCGACCTCGGCGGAGAGGGGACGGATCTCGTTCATCGCGCGTCCGTCAACTCGCTTGCCCTGTAAAAGCCACTCCTTAACGACCTTCTTCTGGATCTTATAGGTGATCTCCTCGAGCATACCGTTTATCTCGGGGTAGTCCTCGCCGAACTCGGCGAGCATCTTCTCAACGATGGCGTTGTAGCGCTCCTCACGGACGTTCTTATCGTCGGTATCCATAGCGTAGCGGACCTCGTCGAGGTGAGCCTCCACGATCTTGTCGAAGAGCTCCTGATTCCAGCTCGCGTGCTCATACTGGAACTTGGGCTTGCCGATCTCCTCGACCATTTTGTCGATGAGGGCGATAACGGGCTTGATAGCCTCGTGGGCGGCGACGATCCCGTTAAACATAACGTCCTCGGGAATCTCGTTTCCGCCGGCCTCGATCATAACGATCTTGTCGCGGGTGGCAGCGATGGTGCAGTACATCTCGCTGGTCTCTTTTTCCACGCTCGTCGGGTTGATGAGATACTTGCCGTCCTTGAGGCCGAGGCCGACTCCGGCGATGGGTCCGTTGAACGGAACGTCGGAGATGGAGACGGCGGCGGAGGCGCCGATCATAGCGGCGATCTCGGGGCTGCAGTCGTAGTCAACGCTCATTACGGTGCAGGTAATTACAACGTCGTTTCGAAGGTCAGAGGGGAAGAGGGGGCGCATCGGCCTGTCGATCATGCGGGAGGCGAGGATGCCGCGCTCGGAGGGCTTGCCCTCGCGCCTGTTGAAGCCGCCGGGGATGCGGCCGACGGAGTAGAGCTTCTCCTCAAACTCAACGGAGAGGGGGAAGTAGTCAATGCCGTCCTTCGGCCTCGCGGAGGCGCAGACGGTGACGAGGACGGTGGTCTCACCGTAGGTCACCATGACGGCGGCGTTCGTGAGCTCGGCGTACTTGCCGACCTCAAGCTTGAGGGGACGGCCGGCGAGCTCCATCTCGTACTTTCTGTAGTTCGGGAATTCTCTGTGCTTGATTATCATTCGTTTTTCTCCTTTTCCGGAGCAAGGACGTTTAGCACTTGAAAAGGCGTCCGCCGCGCGGGCGTTTTTTCAAATACTAAACCGAGCCTCTGCTCCTTTTTATTATCATTTTTATTTTCAGTAAATAGCAAAAATCGGGTACCCCCGGGTTTTAGGCGAGAGTACCCATATTTTTTTACTTTCTGATGCCGAGCTTGGCGATTATCGCACGGTAGCGCTCGATATCCTTGCGCATAAGGTAATCGAGAAGGGCACGGCGCTTGCCGATCATCTTGTACATTCCGAGACGGCTGTGGTTGTCCTTCTTGTGTACCTTAAGGTGCTCGGTGAGCTGGCCGATGCGCTCGGTGAGGATGGCGATCTGGACCTCGGGGGATCCGGTATCGTTCTCAGCGCGCTTGTTCGCCTCGATAACGGCGGTCTTCTGCTCTTTCGTGATCATTGTGCATTTCTCCTTTCATATTTTATAGTCACGCGAAACCAAGAAACGGGCGGAAAGGAACTTCTCCCGAAACCGGGTAAGGCGGCATACTGGAGTATTTTAGCATAAACCTCAGGCTTTGTAAAGCATTTTCTTAACGAATCGGGGCAAAATTATTCTTCAACCTCGGTAAAATCTACCTTCCCGGCGCCGCAGATGGGGCATTCCCAGTCGTCGGGCAGGTCGGAGAACTCAGTATCGGGGCCGATTCCGTTGTCCGGATCGCCGACCTCGGGGTCGTAAATATACCCGCAGAGCTCACAGATCATTTTAACCATAGTTTAACCTCCTTAATGATTATTTATTACGAAGATATATCATTAGAGCCGCCATGTCGGCGGGTGAGACACCTGATATGCGCGAGGCCTGCCCGAGAGAGCGGGGCGCGATCGCGGAGAGCTTCTCCCTCGCCTCGAGTCTGAGGCCGGGGATATTCGCATAGTCCGTCCCATCCGGTATGAGCTTTTCCTCAAGCCGGCGGAACTCCTTTATCTGATTGAGCTGCTTTTCGATGTAGCCGGAGTATTTAAGCTCGATCTCGACCTCTTCGCGCACCGCCTTATTAAGGGGCGGCCTTGCGGGGTCGAAGGGCTCGATATCTACGTAGCTGAGCTGCGGACGCCTTACGAGGGAGGCGAGCGATACCCCTCCCGCCGCGGGCGGCATACCCCGCTCAGCTAAAAACGCGTCGAGAGAGGCGGAGAGTGAGAGGTGAGTATTTTCAAGCCGCTTTATCTCGGCTTTCACAAGGCGGTATTTTTCGAGAACGCGCCCGTATCTCTCCTCGCTTATGAGCCCGAGCTCGCGCCCGAGGCCGGAGAGGCGGATGTCGGCGTTATCCTGCCTTAGGTATAGGCGGTACTCCGAGCGGGAGGTCATCATTCTGTATGGCTCGTTCGTGCCCCGCGTCACAAGGTCGTCGATAAGGGTGCCGATATACGAGGTCGAGCGGTCGAGGACGAACGGCGGCCGCCCGAGAATTTTAAGAGCTGCGTTCACCCCGGCGATAAAGCCCTGTACGGCGGCCTCCTCGTAGCCGGAGGAGCCGTTGAACTGACCTGCTCCGTACAGCCCAGATATCTTCTTCGTCTCAAGCGTGGGCAGAAGCTCCGTCGGGTCTACGCACTCGTACTCGATCGCGTAGGCAAAGCGCTGCACCTCCGCCTTTTCAAGCCCGGCGATGGAGTGGATAACGTCGAGCTGCACGTCCTCCGGAAGGGAGGAGGAGAGCCCCTGTATATAGAGCTCCTCGGTGTCGAGCCCCATCGGCTCGATGAAGAGCTGGTGGCGTGGCTTATCCGGGAAGGTGACTATCTTTGTCTCGATAGAGGGGCAGTAGCGCGGCCCGGTTGAGCTTATCACCCCGTTGAAGAGGGGGGAGCGGTCAAGGTTCCGTCTTATTATCTCGTGAGTTTTCTCGTTAGTGTATGTGAGATAGCAGATCGCGCGGTTTTCCGGCGGAGTCTCCGTCTCCATTGAGAAGGGCTCGGGCTCCTCGTCGCCGGGCTGGGGCTCCATTTTGGAAAAATCGACGGAGCGCGCGTTAATCCTCGGCGGAGTGCCCGTTTTGAAGCGGCGCAGGCTGAGACCGAGGGCGCGGAGCTTCGGCGTAAGCGCCGTGGCGGCGTGCATACCGTCCGGCCCGGAGTTCTGCACGACGTCGCCCGTGATCGTCCGCCCGTCGAGGTAGGTGCCCGTGCAGATTACGGCGGCCTTCGCCCCGTATACGGCGCCGGAGGCGGTGACCACCCCGGTGACGCGCCCGTCTTCGCATATTATATCGCTGATCTCAGCCTGAATGAGGCGTAGACCCGGCTGCCTTTCGAGGGCGGCCTTCATTATCCGGCGGTACTCGTACCTGTCCGCCTGGGCGCGAAGCGAGTGTACGGCCGGGCCCTTGCCGCGGTTCAGCATTCTGTACTGTATGGCGGCCCTGTCCGCCGCCTTTCCCATCTCGCCGCCGAGGCAGTCGAGCTCGCGCACAAGGTGCCCCTTCGCCGTTCCGCCTATCGCGGGGTTGCAGGGCATATTGCCCACCGCGTCAAGATTGATGGTAAAGCATATCACCCGCGCGCCGAGCCTTGCGGCGGCCAGAGCGGCCTCGATCCCGGCATGGCCCGCGCCGATTACGGCGACGTCGCAGTCGCCTCCGTGGTATTCCGTATGCCCTACCTCCTTTCACTTTAGAATGATTTTAGTAGTACGGAAAGCAAATTGCAATATGGCACAATGCCGAAAATACGGGGGACAAATTTTTATCTGCGTTTTGAGAAAAACGGAGCTTTTTTAAGAAAACAAGAGAAAACGAGAGATATGAAAATGCAGTTTGAAATTTTTGAAAATATGTGTTGACAACGGCTTTGCCCTGTGATATAAATTTAAGGCACCGAAAAAGTGAAATTTTATTTATTATAATATTTGGAGGAACCGAAATGTCCACTACTCTTGCGAAGAAGGAGACCGTCTCCCGCAAGTGGTACGTCATCGACGCCGCCGGCAAGCCCCTGGGCCGCACCGCCGTCAAGGCCGCCACTCTCCTGCGCGGAAAGCACAAGGTCGATTACACACCCAACGTTGACTGCGGCGATTTCGTCATCGTCATCAACGCTAAGGAAGCCATCCTCACCGGCAACAAGCTGACCGAGAAGTATTATCGTCATCACTCCGGCTGGATCGGCGGACTCAAGGAAGTTCAGTATAAGAAGCTCATGAACGAGCGTCCCGAGCTTGCAATGCAGCTCGCCATCAAGGGCATGCTCGCGAAGAACAGCCTCGGCCGCGATCAGCTCACCCGCCTTCGCGTTTACGCCGGCGCTGAGCATAAGCACGAGGCCCAGAAGCCCGAAGCTTGGACTGAGGAATAAGGAGGCAGGATATAATGTATACTTCTAAGAAGCCCTATATGTACGGCACCGGAAGAAGAAAGTCTTCCGTCGCGAGAGTCCACCTCTTCCCCGCCGGCTCCGGCAAGATCACCGTTAACGGTCGTGATCTCGACGATTATTTCGGACTCGACACCCTTAAGTTCATCGTCCGTCAGCCCCTCGAGGCCGTAGGCCTCGGCGGCAAGGTCGATATCGACGCCACCGTAGCCGGCGGCGGAGTCACCGGCCAGGCCGGCGCCATCCGTCACGGCATAGCCCGCGCCCTCCTCGAGGTCGACGAGGCTTATCGCCCCGCTCTCAAGGCCGCCGGCTTCCTCACCCGCGACCCCAGAATGAAGGAGCGCAAGAAGTACGGCCTCAAAGCGGCACGTCGTGCTCCTCAGTTCAGCAAGAGATAATCTCGAGTCGAAATCATCAAAAAACCCTGGAATCTCAACGGTTTCAGGGTTTTTTCATGCCCGGAAATCTTTGATGGTTTTTCATGGCGTTCCATGGTTTTCGACCGATTTTTTATAGTTAACGAGGGGCTAACCGCCGTTTTTCGGGCCTTTATAGTTAACAAATGGGCTAAATGAGGGAGAGCAAAAAGTGCGTTTTCAGTGGATTGAAGGGCGGCATGTCTCCTTCCCCAAAAACGGTTTAATCCCCCTTTCCATGCCTCTATCCAGACTACGATTTGAAATTGGTCCGTTTGGCCGAATCTGACCGAACTAGACATTTCTAATCCGGTTTTATCCTAATCTAAGGTGCTCAGCAGACAGTTCTTCCTGCCGGGCATCTTTTCTTTTCCAGAAGAAAACCTCCATACATAGCCCGGTTACTGTTCTGAACGGTAATCGGGCTTTTTTCATTTCTGCAGGCTCTGCAGAACCATCATGAAAAAGGAGGATTAGTCGATGGAAAAAGAAACTATCATGATCGACGGCGTGCGTTACTATGCTGACCGTCCTCGCAGCTGCAGGGGCTGTTACTTTTGGAAGAACAGGAAAACGGGCTGCGTCCTCAAAAAGGAGAATTGTTACTATCTGGCGGAAGCACCCAAACGGAAGTCTCCCTGTGAAGGCTGCTGTTATGGCCCATGTGTCAGCTTCTGCATGAAAAAGATCCTTGGATATAAGGGTGAGGAGGTGCCTGCCAGTGTGCGATAGAAATGAAACGCTGAACCGGTGCAGGAAGCTGCTGGATACGCCTAATAAAGCAGACAGGACAAAAGAACCGCCCAAATGCAGATGCTGCCCTTACTACCAGCCTGATTTCCGGTACCGGAGCTGTCTTTTCTCAGAATGCCCATATGGCAAGGCCAGAAATACGGCCTTCCGGAAAAAGCCGCTTCGAAATGAGAAGATCATCGGCAAGGAGGTGGGTGGTATGGATGCATGAGTATTTTTACGGTGCACAGTCCAGCACATAAGGAATGGTTCAGGAGGCAACTGGAGATTGATATCCTCATTCTGGACCATCCTACGGAGAAGGAAACCCTGGAGGGAATTCTGGATATCCTGGCTGAGACCTGCAGTTCCAATAAAAAGGAGATCCGTATCGCTGGGGACGATAAGCCAAAGGAAGTCGTGAAAAGCCGGCTGATGAAGCTGGATTCCATGCATATCCAGTATGTGCTGGATTGTCTGAAGGAGAATACTTCGGATGTAAAAAACATCAAGCAGTACCTTCTGGCAACGCTATTCAATGCTCCGGTCACAATCAGTCCCTACTACCAGAACAGGGTCAATTATGATCTCTATCATGACAAGCTTTAAGGAGGTGAAGAGAGTGTCGTATTATGAACCGGAAACAACCGGGCAATCTGAAAGAGTCCAAAAGATTCCGATCAGTGATTTGAAGCCTTTTCGGAACCATCCGTTTCGAGTGGTGGATGATGAGTCGATGTTAAGAACAACGGAGAGCATCTCCATGTTCGGCGTACTCACTCCTCTTCTCGCATGACCGATGATGAGGCGGTGGTCCTGATGGTGGATTCAAATCTGCAAAGAGAAAACATCCTGCCCAGCGAACGCGCTTTTGCTTACAAGATGAAGTTGGAGGCCATGAAAAGGCAGGGCGAAAGGACTGACTTGCAGGAAGAAGGAACTTCCCGACAAGTCGTCGGAAAGTTAGAGGCTGCCGATGTGCTCGGACAAGACACGGGAGAAAGCGGGCGTCAGGTGCAGCGCTTTATCCGTTTGACAAACCTGATTCCGGAACTATTGGATATGGTCGATCAGAGGCAGATCTCCTTTAATCCGGCAGTGGAGCTTTCCTATCTGAAGCCGGAGGAACAGAAAAACCTGATTGAGGCCATGGATTTCACACAGGCTGCCCCCTCCCTCTCACAAGCGATGAGGCTTAAGAAGCTTAGCCAGGAAGGCAATTGTTCTCTGGATGATATGTGTGAGATCCTGGGTGAAGTCAAAAAGGGCGATTTGGAACGTGTCGCATTCAAGAGTGAACAGCTCAGGAAGTACTTTCCAAAGTCCTATACCCCCAAGCAGATGAGCGACGTGATACTGAAGCTGCTGGATCAGTGGCAGAAGAAACACCAGCGGGACAAAGCAAGATGACAACTGAATATGTACCCCCAAGCAGCGCCTTTGAAGAGATTCATAGGCGCTATTTCTTTATCAAAACCAAAAAAACAAAGGAGAAATGGACATGAAGAAAGATGATTCCCTGAAAAGAATTAAAGCCATGGCAGAAGCCCTTGCCAAGATTCAGAAAGCACAGGATGAACAGAAGGCCATGCAGGCTATGGAAGAGGCTGAGGACGATGATATGGATCTCGTGACGGATATGCTGATGGAGATTGCAGATCTTCTTTCTCAGGCTGCGGAACTCAGCGCCCAGGCTGCGGCGCTCATTAACGGCGAGGATATCGAAGTGGATTGTTTTCCTCGCTGCTGTGTGATGGAGGTGTACTTCGATGATGAACTTTGATGAATTCCTGGAAGCCGCAAAGGACCGTGTCCAGGAGACCATTCCTGACGCAGAAGTGAAGATCCAGCAGGTCAACAAGTTGCAGGGAGAATCCTACACCGGGATCTCAGTCCAGCCGGAAGGTGCTGCGGCTGCAGTGACATTTAACGTCAGCCCTGCGTTTGAGCGATACCAGGACGATGAGTCTCAGAAGGAGGCTATTCTCGGTAAGATCGCTGCAGATGCCAAACAAGTGTCTTCCGCGATCCCGGCCTTCTCCATCTCAGACATCACAGACTATTCCACGGCCAAGGACCATCTCGTAATGCAGGTGATCCCGGTAGGCCCGAATATGGAAATGCTCGAGAACATCCCGCACAAAACCGTGGAGGACA
The DNA here is from genome assembly GCA_900320765.1 of uncultured Eubacteriales bacterium. Taxonomy (GTDB): domain Bacteria; phylum Bacillota; class Clostridia; order Oscillospirales; family Oscillospiraceae; genus RUG626. Next base: position 1,546 of record ONTN01000074.1, on the reverse strand, counting down.
TTGCCGTGGTTTACCGAGTGGAGCTTCCCAATGCTGCTGACAGCTCTGCTACCACGTTGGTCACGAATCAGCTGCTTGCTGAGTATGGAGTTACTGCGGATCAGCTGCATGTCGATGCTGTTGCAGCGCAGATTGCCAATCATCCTCCGGTTCTGAGAAACATGTCCGAGATGATGGCGGAGATGTCCGGAGGCCTGTTCGATATGCCGGAGTCTCCTATGTGGGTGGCAACGGTAGACGGTGGAATGAACGGCGCATCTGTCACACAGCTCCCTGCCTTTCTTGAAGAAGCAGCAGACAGACTGGGTGGCGACTTCTTTGTCCTCCCTTCTTCGGTCCATGAGGTGCTGTTCATCCGTGATGACGGTTCCTTTGAACGTGAAGACCTTGAAAGCATGGTCAGAGGCGTCAATGCCACGGAAGTCAGCGAAGCGGATTTCCTGTCTGATAGCGTTTATCACTATGACAGCGACGATCACATCTTCGAGAAGGCCACGACTTTTGAAAGCAGAGTTGCCGAGGAACCTGCACTGTATGGAGCGGAACCTGCCAGAGAGACGATGACCGTCCTTTTGGTCGAGCCGGACAAATACCCCCGCCCAGTAGAAATGGGTACTGAGCTGGAAGATCTTCAGAAGGCTGTCGGAGGCTATATCGAGGTGGTTTATCCCTTTGATGAGCCAGTCGGCCTGATTATGAACGAGGAGGGTAAACTCGACGGTCTGCCCTTGAACCGGGCACTCAGGGACGATGACGGCAAGATCTACGATGTGGTTGCCGGCCCGTTCCTGGTGGTGGGCCTCACGGAGGAGAACTTCGGATCCCTGACACCGGAACAGCTGGCTGTTTTTGAAGAGAAGTTCCATTCTCCGGAGGTGTTTGTCCGAATGGGACGCGGTATCATGGCGATCCCGGTTGACGAAAAGGCAGCCGAAACGGTTGCACCGGAAATGAAGCCTCAGAAGCATGTGAAGGAGGAGGCCAGATGATCAGATGGTTCATTCCCGTCATCAGCTTTTTCATCGGGGCATCCTTCGGGATGATGATTATGTGCCTGATGGTTGTCAGCGGCAAGGCTGATGAGAGGGAACGAAAAGAAATGGAGGTGATGAAGGATGCAGGAAGAAGTCGAAAGCAGGACTGTGAACCTGGCGATCAGCACGTCAAAGCTGACCGCACGTACCATAGTCTCTGCGGTCCGGGGTTATCTGAACCACCGGAGGAATGTATCGCTCAGGAAGGGACAGACCGCTGACAAGGAACCCAGTGGCAAACAGACGGTAAAAGAGCTTCTTGGCCAAGGCCAGGGCGTCACCAACCTCGATATCGCTCAAACGGATCTGAAAGGCTTCGAACGAGTCGCTCGCAAATATGGTATAGACTATGCCATCCGGAAGGACGCCTCTGTTGATCCTCCCAAGTACCTGGTCTTTTTCAAGGCGAAGGACGCAGACGCTATGGAGGCAGCATTCAAGGAGTATTCCCAGAAGGCTCTGAGGAAGGAAGAACGTCCGAGTGTTCTGGATCAGCTCAGGAAGTTTAAGGA
>ONTN01000038.1 GCA_900320765.1 uncultured Eubacteriales bacterium | reverse complement strand
CGATCTGCTGCTCGAAACGGTGCAGGTCGTCGGAACGCCGGGCTCGGGGTTCGGTCCGAGTGGCGAGGGGTACTTCCGCCTGACGGCGTTCGGGTCCCAAGAATCCGCCGAAGAGGCTGTTCGCCGTATTCGGTCTCTGTCTCGTTCTTTACGCGCTTGTACAGGCCGAGAGAGCCGGCGGTGATTATGGATATCTCATGATCCTTGGTAGTGTACAGGAAGCGCTTTGCGTCGGTCGTCGGATCGAGATCGCTCATCAGTTCCTTGTCATCCCCGGTCAGGTTGCCTCCGTCCCGTGTATAGCCCTTTCCGATCGACTCGTTTCCTGTTTCATATGCGAGGAGGTTGTGGGTGTATATTCCGTAATCATGCACTGCCTCCCAGCTATGATCCGTTTTATAAATGAAATAGTAATTATTTCCGGGAACCTTAATATCTACTATAAGCATAGTCTGACCGGTTCCTCTGAAGTTTGTTTCAGTACTTACATCAAATTCGCCGTCTGACAGCTCTTTTCCGTCCACAAAGGCGACAACGGAGCCGCTAACGAATTCTCCCCCGGCAGGAATGAGGTCAAAGAACCTTCCGGATTTCTGCTCTACATATATAATCTCTCCGCCGCTGCCTGCATACTGCTCATTGAACTGGCACTGCCACGTTATAGTATAGATCCGCTTAACAACATTGTTTCTGTGACCTATCAGATCCTTCTTGATAAATCCTTCCTTCAGAACTCCGAGTATATAGTCCGTTCCTACGTCTCTCTTGCTGAATACCGTTTCTCCGCGGTAATCGGTGATCAGATTGTTTGCAAAGTTTTCAAGGTACATCTTTTCCTGCCCGGAAGCGCGGGCGGCGTTTGCAATCCGCATTACCCTCTCGCTGTTTTTCAGCGTTACGCTCGGGTACATTTCAATCACAGTATAGAAAAATGCGTTCTCGGTATCAACTCTGAAACCTGTGACCTCTCCGGAATCGTGCTTAAAGCTAAGCGTAAGTCCGCGCGCAGCTTCAACTATGCTATCGTCCGAGATGACCCAGCCGCCGTCCGTATACGTGGCGGCAAGCGTCCAAGCCTCTGCTCCGTCTATCTGTACGTATACCTCTATATCGCTGAACGCGGCTGCGCCGGAAACGAAGCTCTTTGACGTCTCGCTGTATTCGCCAAGGTTCATTCTGTATTTAAGCTGAAGCTCGTCGATGCGATAATCGCCCGCTTCAAGCTTTTCATAGTCGCTGTCGTCTATTGAATGCAGCACTAGTTCATTATCCGTCTTCGAATAATGTACCGGCTTCTTTCCAAAATAGTCCTTAGCTTCCTCGCTGTCCCAGCTCGGCGCGGGTCCTTCCCCGTCGTAATCCCAAGTCCATGGGTACGGATAGCCGACTATATACGTATAGTACCGAAGCCTGTTGAGCTCGGTTACCTCGTTTCCGTCCTCATCGACGCCGTCAATGAAGTCGGAAAGCCTATAATTTGATATACGAGTTGAGTTGTATACGTAATTGTCCCTGTAATCCAGGCCGCGTTTATCTGAATAAAAGTGACCGGTAGGCGCATAGTATTTGTGAACTTTATGCGTCCATGCCCTTTGCGCTTCAAGCGTGGAGTCATCGTCGACCTGGCAATAAGGGTCAACAGTGCAGTCTACAACGTTGATTATAGTATACGAACCGGTTTCGTAGTAATCCGCGTCGGTAGACAGCGGCTCATCGTAGAGATAATGGTCATAAGTCGCCTTGAGATGACGGGTCAGAACGTAGTCATAGCGTCCAAAGTCAGAATAGTCGGTCTTAAGGCACTCTACAGTGTTATTGTCGGTGAACATTGTCGCTCCCGACATCCTGTATCCGACGACCTCACCGTCCTCAACGTCGAATATATCGTCAACGGTAAAGTTATACGCCTGGTTTGCCTTTATGAAAGAATGAATCTCCCAAACGAGATAGTAATAATCGTCCGCATTTTCTGGCGCAGGTCCCCAGCCTCCCTGCCAGCTCTCGAAGAAATCCGGATAATTCTTATCCACACGGGTAATGACAGCCGCCGTATCTATATACACGGGTGGAGCCGATGTTTCGGCCTCCTTTGATGCTCCCGGCTGCGTGAGCTTCATTGTAACGTCAAAGTCCTCGGAGCCTTGCGGATTCTCATAATCGTAATCCATATACTCGTAGGTCTTCTCAGACGTTACATAGCTTACTTCAAAGAAGCCCTTCTGAGTCGGAATTGCCTCTATACGGTTAAATATGCGTATACAGTCGTCAAGCTCCTCGTATACGTATACGTTCGTTTCAGTGAGCCCTTCGTCGTCCTTATGCGGGATACTCATCACATATGTGTTTGAGTAGTCGCCGTTAAGGTTCTTTATCATATTTTTCGGAATGAAGAACTCTATCTCTCCCGGGTAAAACGGCTCGGTCGAGCCAAACGAATATGTTACCTTATAGGTAATATCGTGTCCCTCTTTATCATTTACAGGCGTCCAGACCCAGTCGCTGTTCTCGTTAAAAACAGCGCCGCGGTGAATGCTTGCATAGAGCTTCTCGATGCGAAGGCCCTCATCGGTGACAACGCGGGTGTCGTTCCCCTCTTCGTCGGTTGTTCCCTGATCGGGTACGTCGCCGCGGGTCGGCTCGCCCTCGCCACCCTCTGCGGGCTCTGACGGGTCACTCTCGCCCTCCCCGTCTGCTTCTGCAGGCGCTTCGGGATCAACGTTCGCCGCCGGGTCTGCGGGGTCGGTTACTTCCGGCTCCTCCTCGCCCTCTGCAAGCGCGCCTATCGGCAGTACGCCAATGCACATTACAAGGGCAAGAACGAGCGCTATCCATCTGGTTACGATTGATTTCATAAGGCAATTCTCCTTACAAATGGGATTTACGTACAAACTTGCATATTTATGCTATTTCAATTTATTGTACCACAAAATGTGTTACTTGAAAAGTTTTTTTTCTGTTTTTTAAAGATCAGCGCAAAAAAATGCGCCGCCTTTAAAAAGGCGGCGCCGTTAGCATTAACTTTTATTGATTTTCGGAATCCTGCTTTGCCTCGGCGTTTCTCTTTTTTCTCGAAGACCGGGTCGCAAGCTTGATTATCACTATCGTAATTAGCGCAATTATTCCAAGCACGGCAAGCAGCGGAAGAGCGACTATGAGCCATTTGAAAGCCTGCTTGAAGAAGTTGCCGACTCCCTTTATCGTAGCCGAAAGCCCGTCGCCTATCTCCTCCCAATAGGTGCGCTGCGGCTCAACGACGGTCGTAAGCTCTTTGACCTCGCTTATGCTGACGGTGACGGTGCTGTAGTCGACCTGGTTCTGCCAGTTCCTGAGGCGGCTTGTAACCGACTCGATGCTGTATCGAACCTCGGATAGCCGGGACTCGAGGTCGATCATATCGCTGACCGTTTCCGCCTTTTCGAGCATTGCAAGCAGGCGCTCCTCCTCAACCTTGAGGGTATTCAGGCGGGACTGGGAATCGTAAAACTGCTCGGTGATATTCTCCGCCCAGTCTCTCTGCTCGGTTACGTTGCCTATGCCGGAAAAGTCGTTTATCATCGACTTGAATCCGGTGCTCGGAACGCGGATAACGTACTCGGCGGAGCGGCGAGGCTCATAGTTATTCCATTTGGAGGAATAGCTCTGCCCCGTTACATAGCTCGACTCAATGAATCCGCCGTAGCTTGTGATAAGGCCTTCAAGGCTCTGGAGAGTATTCTCAAACTCGGTGGTCTCAAGCGTTACTCTGGCGGAATAGATCATCTTTTCTGCGAAGTCCGTATTCGTACTCGTTCCGGAGGTGGCTGTAAAGCCGGCAGGCTCTGATTCGCTGTAGTATTCGTCGTAATCTGCTTCGTAAAATTCGGGCTCATAGGCAGGAGCCGCCGGATCGACGTCATCATAATAGCCGTTATAATACTCCGCCGAGTCGGCACTTTTATAACTTGTCCCGGACGCGCAGGATGCAAGAAGCGCCGCGATCACGACGATCGCAAGAATTAAAGAGAATCTTTTTTTCATTTGTTCCTCCCCCTTTTTAGCTTATACTCATTAGACGAAAAAAAGAGGGATAAGTTCCCTCTTTTTTGGTTACAGCTTTATTACATTTCGGTTACAGAACTTTATTCAGGAAGCTTTTCAGCCTTTCAGACTTCGGGGCGGAGAATATCTCCTCGGGAGTTCCCTCTTCGATTATCCGTCCCTCGTCCATAAAAATCACTCTGTCTCCGACCTCTCTCGCAAAGCCCATCTCGTGGGTAACTACGACCATTGTCATACCATTGGCCGCAAGCCTTTTCATAACGTCGAGAACTTCTCCGACCATCTCAGGGTCAAGCGCGCTCGTCGGCTCGTCAAAAAGCATTACCTCCGGGTCCATGGCAAGAGCCCTGACTATGGCGATCCTCTGCTTCTGGCCGCCGGAGAGCTGATTCGGGTATGCGTTAGCCCTGTCGGAAAGCCCGACTCTGTCAAGAAGCTCCATAGCCCGCTGATTAGCCTCATCCTGCGACTTCTTCAAAAGCTTCACCGGGGCAAGCGTCATATTCTTCAAAATCGTCATATTCGGAAACAGATTGAAATGCTGGAAGACCATCCCCATTTTGCGCCTGTGTAGGTCGATATCCACGGTCTTATCGGTGATATCCACTCCGTCGAACAGTACGCTTCCGCCCGTGGGGCGCTCAAGCAGATTCAGGCAGCGAAGGAAGGTCGATTTTCCTGAGCCGGAAGGGCCGATTACGACGACGACCTCTCCCTCGTGTATCTCGCAGTCAACTCCGTTAAGCGCCTTGATCGTTCCCTCAAAATGCTTTTCAAGTCCGTTTACCTTAATGAGAACCTTATCGCTTTTCATTTCACACTACCTCCGGACTTCTTATCCCCGGCTCTCAGCTTCTTTTCAAGGGCTGAGACAAGTTTGGAGAAGAAAATGACAAGAACAAGATAAACGAGAGCGACGGCAATAAGCGGCATAAATGCCTGGAAGGTCCTGCCCCTTATTATATCGCCCGCCTTTGTCAGATCGACGATACCGACATATCCCGCCACGCTCGTCTCCTTTAAGAGAGCGATAAACTCGTTTGCAAGGCTCGGAAGGACTGCCTTGAAGGTCTGAGGGATAATTATGTACCGCATCGTGCTGACGTAGCTGAAGCCGAGGCTGCGCCCGGCCTCGAACTGTCCCTTGTCAATGCTCATTATTCCGCCGCGGACGATCTCTGCAACGTAAGCGCCGGAGTTAATTCCGAAGGTTATCGCCGCAACGACTATGCCGTCACGCACAAAAAGCAGAATAACGAAGTACATAATAAGAAGTTGGACGACGACCGGAGTTCCCCTGATAACAGTAAGATACAGATTGCAAAGGAAATTGCCCGCTTTTAGGAAGAACCTTCCAGCGCCCGGCGCCATTTCGTTGATTATATTATCATGCGTCGAACGCACTATTGCGACGACTATACCTATCGCGATGCCGATTACGAGGGCGGAAAGGGTAATAATTATAGTGTTGCCGAGACCCTTTAAAATAAATTCCCACCTGTTATCGTCGATAAAGCAGAGCCTGAACGCCGCCTTGAAATTTTCCCAAAAGCTCATTATTTCACCTCATTGGGATAAATACGCCGCTTGGGCGGCTGAAAAGCCGCCCGAACGGAGTTGAAATCAAATTACTTATTATTAGCCTCAACGAAGCTCTTTGCGGGCTCGTTATCGATGATAACGCAGTCGACCTTGCCGGTCACGAGGGCCTGAACAGCGTCAGCGCCCTTCGCAAAGCGGATCACTCTCTCCTCGCCGAAATCGCCGGTGCAGTAGATGTCTCCGGTGGTATCCTGCTGAACTCCGACCACGTAGGTCGCGCCGTCAGCATAAAGATCGTCGACGCTCTTGATGCTGCTTCCCTCTTTGACGATTACAGACTGGATTCCGGTAGCGTAGGTATCGGAGAAGTTGACGCTCTGCATTCTCTCCTCGGTAACGGACATACCGGCCATACCGATATCGTACTTGCCGCTCTGAACTCCGCCTACGATGGAGCCGAACTCGGTATCCTCAATAACCAGCTTCATTCCGAGGATATCGGCGATAGCGGCGGCCATCTCAGCGTCTATTCCGACGATCTTGCCGCCCTCATAGTACTCGTACGGAGGGAAGGCGGCGTTGGTAGCCATCGTGAGGGTCGGAGCGTCAGCAGCGACGTTCTCCTGGAACTTGAGGCTGTGCTCAACACCGGATATGTACTTGTCTACGATAGCCTTCTTGGTGCCGTTAGCCTCGAGCTCCTTAAGAGCCGCGTTGATGTTGCCTAAAAGCTCCGTGTTCTCCTTGGAAACGGCGATCGCATAATCCTCAAGGGCGTACTCCGTATCAAGGATCTGGAGATTTACCTTGCTGCTTCCGCAGGCCGCGAGAGCCAGCGCCATGGCAACAACGAGTATCGCGCAAATAAGCTTTGATATTTTATTCATTTTTCTTCCTCATTTCTGAATAATTATTTGTTCTTGCGTGATGTAATTATATAATTATTCCATTCGTTTGTGCAAGGTCAACAATGAATAAATTTTCTGCTTTATTGCGGCAAAGTATTAAACAATTTGCATAATAATACCGCCCGTTTAAAAAAACGGGCGGCAAAATGAATATTCAGCTAAGCTTACTGCTTCTTGCCCTGATTGGCAACGGCCTGCATCTTGGCGTTGATGGCGTCCTGATCGCCGAGATAGTAGTGGTTGACGGCCTTAAAGTTATCGTCAAACTCATATACGAGCGGTGTGCCGGTCGGAATATTAACGCCGATGATCTCGTCGCTCGTGAGATTGTCGAAATACTTAACGAGGGCGCGGAGGGAATTTCCGTGGGCGGCGATGATAACGCGCTTGCCGGCCTCCATATCCTTCTTGATGACCTCTTCAAAGAAGGGGACTACGCGCTCAACGGTGGTCTCAAGGCTCTCGTTCGCGGGAAGGAGCTCCTTGGGAACGTCGCGGAACATCGCCTGCTTCGTGGCGCTGCGTTCGTCGTTCTCGTCGAGTGCGGGGGGCTTGACGTCGAAGCTGCGGCGCCAGATCTTGACCTGCTCCTCTCCGTACTTCTCGGCGGTCTCAGCCTTATTAAGGCCCTGAAGGGCGCCGTAATGGCGCTCGTTGAGCTTCCAGCTCTTTATAACGGGGAGCCACGCTCTGTCCATCTCGTCAAGGGCGATGTTCAGGGTGTGGATAGCGCGTTTGAGGTAAGAGGTGTAGCAGACGTCGAAATCGTATCCGTTCTCCTTAAGGACGCGGCCGGCGGCCTTGGCCTCCTCCCTGCCCTTGTCGCTCAGCTCAACGTCGGTCCAGCCGGTGAAGAGGTTGAGCTTATTCCATTCGCTCTCGCCATGACGTACAAGTACAAGTTTAGTCATTGTATTTCTCCTTAATGTATAATTATTCCTGATTTGCGGCAGCTATGATCGCGGCGAACTTCGCGGGCACAAGGCTGGCGCCGCCGATGAGGCCGCCGTCGATATCGGGCTGGGCAAGAAGCTCTGCGGCGTTCTTGTCGTTCATGGAGCCGCCGTACTGGATAGTGACGGCGCGGGCGATACGGGCGCCGTAAAGATCGCGGATAACGCCGCGGATAGCGCCGCAGACCTCTCCGGCCTGCTCGGCGGTGGCGGTGCGGCCGGTGCCTATGGCCCAGATGGGCTCGTAAGCGATAACTACCCGGCGCATCTTCTCGGCGGATACGCCGGAGAGAGCGGCCTTGACCTGGAGATTGATCCTCTCAAGGGTAATGCCCATCTCGCGCTCCTCAAGGCTCTCGCCAACGCAGACGATAGGCTGGAGTCCTGCCTCAAGGGCGGCGTGGACCTTCTTATTTACGGAAAAATCGGTCTCGCCGTAATACTGTCTTCTCTCGGAGTGGCCGATGATGACGTACTTGACGCCGAGGTCTACAAGCATATTCGCAGCTACCTCGCCGGTATAGGCTCCCTTCTCGTTCTCATTAAGGTTCTCAGCGCCGACGGAGATACGGAGCTCCTTAAAAGCCTTGATTGCGGCTGTAAGATCAACATAAGGCGCGCAGATAACGGTCTCGCACCACTTGGCGCGGGGGGATACGGCCTTGAGCTCGTCAGCAAAAGTCTTGACCTGGCTGGGGAGCATATTCATCTTCCAGTTTCCGGCGATAATCGTCTTGCGGTATTTTCTGTTCATGGCTGAAACACTTCTTTCTATTATATTAAACCGACTGTTCGGTAAGCTTTAAGTTAAATCCGAGGGCGGCGGTCGGCCGCCCTCGCAAAGTTAAGAGCGAAATTATTTATCAAGGAGAGCGGCTACGCCCGGAAGCTCCTTGCCCTCAAGGAACTCAAGGCTGGCTCCGCCGCCGGTGGAGATGTGTGTGATCTTATCGGCAAAGCCGAGCTGCTCGCAGGCAGCGGCGGAATCTCCGCCTCCTACGATGGTGGTGGCCTCGGAATCGGCAAGAGCCTGAGCGACGGCGATGGTACCCTTCGCAAGGGTGGGATTCTCGAATACGCCCATAGGTCCGTTCCATACGACGGTCTTGGCGCTCTTGGCAGCCTCGGCAAAGAGCTCGCGGGTCTTCTCGCCGATATCAAGGCCCATCATATCATCGGGAATCTCATTGGAGGGAACGGTCTCAACGTCGATGGGTCCGTCGATAGGATCGGGGAAGCTCTTAGCGATAACGGTGTCGATCGGCAGGAGAAGCTTTACGCCCTTCTCCTCGGCCTTCGCCATCATCTCCTTGCAGTAGTCAAGCTTCTCGGAATCGAGAAGGCTGGTGCCAACGCCGTAGCCCTTAGCGGCAAGGAAGGTATAAGCCATACCGCCGCCGATGATGAGGGTATCGACCTTCTCAAGGAGGTTAGAGATAACGTTGAGCTTATCGGAGACCTTTGCGCCGCCGAGGATGGCGACGAAGGGACGCTCGGGATCGGCAAGAGCCTTGCCCATAATACCGATCTCCTTCTCGATAAGGAAGCCGCAGACGGCGGGGAGATAGTCGGCTACGCCGGCGGTGGAAGCGTGTGCGCGATGAACGGTTCCGAAAGCATCGGAAACGTAGAGCTCGGCCATGGAAGCGAGAGCCTTGGCGAGGTCGGGGTTATTCTTGGTCTCGCCCTTCTCATAGCGGAGGTTCTCAAGGAGCATAAGCTCGCCGGGCTTGAGCTCGGCGGCAAGGGCCTTTGCGCTCTCGCCAACTACGTCGGACGCCATCTTGACCTCGATGCCGAGGAGCTCGGAAAGGCGGGCGGCTACGGGCTTGAGGCTGAGCTTCTTGAGGGACTTCTGCCAGGCTTCCTCGGTGATCTTCTCGGGAGCGGTGCCCTTCTCGGTCTGCTTCTTAACGTAAGCGTCGTAGGTGGCGATAGGCTTGCCCATATGGCTGCAGGCGATAACGGCGGCGCCGTTATCAAGGAGGTACTTGATTGTCGGCAGGGCGGCTACGATGCGCTTGTCGCTCGTGATAACGCCGTCCTTGGTGGGTACGTTAAAGTCGCAGCGAAGGAGTACCTTCTTGCCGGCTACGTCAACGTCCTTTACGGATTTCTTTGCATAGTTCATGATAAATCGCTCCTTTATTATATTTTTCAGTGGTAAACGAGCTAATCTGCCGCCATCTCTCCGATGCCGCTCAGGCCGGGAAAGCCCTGCTG
>ONTN01000056.1 GCA_900320765.1 uncultured Eubacteriales bacterium | reverse complement strand
GTGGCCCTTGACGTCGTCGCCGAGCTCCTCCGCGTATTTTACAAGGCGGGCGACGGCCTTGGCTCTGCCCTTCTCCTTGCCTATGCTCTCCATCTTTCCGTTCGAGCCCATATAGATGATCGGTCTAATGCCGAGAAGGGTGCCCATAGTTCCGGCGAGACCGGATACTCTGCCGGAGCGGGCGAAGAAGCGAAGATCGTCGGCAAAGAAGTAGACGGCGAACTTGTCCACCTCGGTCTCGGCCCATTTGAGCATCTCATCAACGCTCTTGCCGGCCTTGTACATATCGCCTATTTCCATTGCCACGTTGAGGCTCAGGATGCTGATGCCCCTCGTATCTATCGTGTAGAAGCTCCTCTCGGGATACTGCTCCTTGAGGCGGGCGACGGCCTTATCCATCGCGGCGAAGGTGCCGCTCATCTGGCGGGAGAAGTGGACGTATAGTATATCGTCTCCGGCCTCGAAAACGGGCTTGAAGTAGTTTATATACTCCTCCTCGTTCACGGCGCTGGTGCTGGGGATAACCCCGCTCCTCAGGGTTTCATAGAAGCCGTGGCAGTCGAACTTGTCAAAGTCGACGTAGGGATATACGTTTTTCCCGTCGATGCTGTAGGGCATGCTTATGAGCCTGTAGCCGTATTCCTTCGCTATCTCAGGCGTCATATCGGTATCGGTGTCGGTAAAAAGTACGAGCATGGGTTTCTGCCTCCTTATTCAAGTATCATTATGTAATCATAGACGGGCTGTTCGCCGTCGATGGTTATGACCTCTGAGAGCGGATATTTATCGCCGAGCTCTTTTGCAAGCGCCTCCGTCTCCTCCCTCGGCGCATCCGCGCCGCGAACGAGGATAATAAGGTCGAAATCCCCGGCTTCTAAGTTTTCCGCAAGCGTGAGTGCGGCGGCGACCCTGTCCGGATCGTCAACGCTGATCTTGCCTCCGGAGAAGCCGATATAATCGTCCTTCTTAACGCTTACTCCGTCCTTCTCGGTATCGCGGACGGCGCGGGAGACTACTCCCGTAACGACCCCGGCTATTATCTCGCGCAGGCCAGTTATTATCTCGTCAGTATCGCCGGAGGAGGTGTCGAGCTGAGCTATCGCGCAGTAGCCCTCGCCGATCGTCTTCGTGGGAATGACCCTTATCTCCGCCTTCTTATAGAGCTCGGCCGCCTGATCTGCGGCGAGGATGATATTCTTGTTGTTCGGGAAGACTAAGATGGTATCGGCGTTCACCGTATCGAACGCCTTGATAAAGTCCTCGGTCGAGGGGTTCATGCTCTGACCCCCGTCCACCACGGCGTCGCAGCCCATCTCAAGAAGGGTGGTCTTTATCCCGCGCCCGGCGGCAACGGATACGATACCGTAGGGCTTCTTCGGCTTTTTCGCCTTTGCGAAGCGGTCAGGCGCCATATGCTCGTTGTGCTGGAGGGTCATATTCTCCACCTTGGTGGTGAGGAATTCTCCGAAGTTCTGGCAGTAGTTGAATATATCGCCCGGTCTCTTCGTGTGCACGTGGGCCTTTACTATCGTCCCGTCGCGGAAGGCGACGACGGAGTCGCCCTGTGAATTGAGCCATTCGATAAAGGCGTCGAGGTCAAAGGCGTTAACGTCTATCTTCGAGGTCTGGAGCCTTAAAAGGAACTCGGTACAGTAGCCGAATTCAAGGATGCTGTCCTCGGTGAACATACTAACGTCCACCCGCTTCTGCGCGGGCGCGTCGACTATGCTCTCGCCGGTCTCTTTTCCGGAGAGGGCGGCCTTCATGCCCTCGGCTATGTAAAGGAGGCCGGCTCCGCCGGAATCGACCACTCCCGCCTCCTTAAGGACGGCGAGGAGCTCCGGCGTCCTCTCAAGCGAGCGCTCCATCTCCTCGATAAAATCGTCGAAATACCGGTTAAAGTCGCTGTCCCCGTTTATCCTGGAGCCGGCGAAGCGGACGGCGTCGCGGTAAACGGTGAGTATCGTGCCCTCTACGGGGACGGATACGGCCTCGTAAGCCTCGCGGACGCCTCTCTCAAGGGCGCGGGTCAGAACGGCGGTCGTCGCGCGCTCGGTGCCCTCGAGCCCCTTTGAAATTCCGGCGAAGATGCGGGATGTGATAACGCCGGAATTGCCCCTCGCGCCGAGCAGCATACCGCGGGCGGCAAGCTCGGCGGCCTCGCCGAGGGTCATCCCGCTCTCGCCGCGGAGCATAGCCGCGCCGGCGTCCATCGTCATAAACATATTGTCGCCCGTGTCCCCGTCGGGTATGGGAAATACGTTTAAGTCGTTTACCGTCTTTCTGTTCCTCTGAAGGTTCGCAGCGCCCCCGATTATGAGCTTCTGATAGAGAGCGCCGTCCAGTATCTCCGTTTTCATCACTTTTCTTTCCCTTCCGTTATATGGTCGATTATAGTGTCTGCGGCGTCCGAAAAGGCGTTCATCCTCTCGATGCTCACCATTCTTTCGGCCTCCGCCCTGTCGTCTAAAAGCCGCCTCGCCTTCAGCGCGCAGTCCCACGCGCTCTTGGCCTTGAGGCAAAGCTCGCGCTTCGCTAAAAAGTCCGCGTTCCCGCTCTCCGTGCCGCTCACCGTGTGAGGCAGCACCATCGGCGTTCCGAGAGCCGCGTTCCTCGCGCAGAGCACCCCGTCTGCCGCGTTTATCGCCACGTTTGCGGCCGCTATGTAGAAATTCTCCCGCTCGGAATATGCCGCCGTCTGTATCATAGGCTCGTCCGGCAGCTTCTTTTTAAGCTTTTTACTGAGCTTCTCAAAGAGCTCGCTCTCCCTGTCGGCTAAAACGTATATAAGCGCGTCCTTTTTCTCAAGCCCGGCGAGATATTCGCAGAGATTTGATACGTATGACGGCTTGAGCCCCATCGAATTTATAACGTATACCCGCTTCTTCTTCGGTATAACGAGGAAGTTTCTCGCCTCCGCCCTGCCGGGCCCCTTTGAAAACCGCCTGTCGACCGGAACTCCCGTGATCCGGAACCTGTCCGGCCCAACTCCCTTGTCCATCAGCTTGGGCGCGAGCCCCTTGTGCGGCACGAAATAAAAGTCGAGCTCCGTCTCGCTGAGAAGCGGAACGTAGGCAAATTCGGTGAGCACCCCGTAGGCGGGAACGGAAAGCCCCGTCCGCCTCCTTACCGCCGTCATCGCCTCCATTCCGTGAAGATGGGTCGATATAACGGCGTCGAAGCCCTCGGCCTTTATATAGTCCGCAAGCTCCTCCGCATAGGTCGCGTTGGCATAATATAAGGGCGAGGTTATCCCCGCCTTATCAAGAAGCCCGCTCGCGGAATACACGGCTCTGTAGAGCCGCGGTATGCTCTTTTTAAGTTTTTTCCCGGAATAGATGACCGCGCTCTTTGTCCAGCCCCTGCCGAATTTGTCGGGGTCTGCCATAACGCAGTCGATTCCCCGCTCCTCCGCCGCCTCGCAGATTGCGAGCGCGGCTCCCGGGCTTCCGTCGCCCGTGTCGCAGGAGAGAATCAAAAGCTTCATTTTTGTCCCTCTTATTGACTTTTTACACACTTGTATATTATTATATTTGCATACGGATTGCCATAGCCAAACATTGTTCGTTATGTCATTATCTGCTCAATTTTATATAATACTGTTTAAAAATACACAGATATGGCGAAACTTGTAGAATGTGAGGAATGATCAGATGGAAAAAAGCGAGGACAGGCGGGTCATAAAGACGAAAAGGGCGATAAGGAACGCCTTTGCCCGTCTTTTATCCGAAAAGGAGCTCGGGGATATCACCGTGAGCGATATCGCGGAGTACGCGGATATAAACCGCAAGACCTTTTACAACTATTACGCGGGAGTGCACGAGGTGGTCTACGAGATCGAGGACGAGATCGCCCGCTCCTTCGGCGGGGCTCTCGGCGCGCTGGAGCTCGCCTCGGTGGACAATGCGGCATTTTTCGTTTTCGAGAGGCTCACGTCGGTCATCAATACGGATATCGACTTTTACGGACAGATGTTCTCGATGCGCGGAAACGTGAGTATGCTGACGAAGATAGTCGATATTATGAAGGACAAGGCAAGGCCGCTCATAACCGAGCTTTTCGATCTTGAGGGAGACAGGCTCGAGGTGATAATGGAGTTTACCTTCTCCGGCCTCATCTCGGTCTATCAGCGGTGGTTCAATTCGGACAGGTCTACCCCGGTGGAGGAGATATCCTCGGCGATAACGAAGCTCGTTATAAGCGGGATGGGCGGTTTTGCCGAAAGAAATTGAAATCGGCAATACAATATGATACTATTACTTTATTAAAACGATAAGGATGATATACCGATGTTTGTTGACAAGGCAACTATTGAAGTTAAGGCGGGAAAGGGCGGCAACGGAGCCGTCGCCTTCCACCGCGAAAAATACGTAGCCGCGGGCGGGCCCGACGGCGGCGACGGCGGGAGGGGCGGAAGCGTGGTCCTCGTGCCGGACCCGAATATGTCCACTCTGATGGACTTCCGCTATAAGCGCAAATACTCCGCTCAGAACGGTATGGACGGAGGCGGCAAGCGCTGCACCGGGAAGGACGGAGAGGATCTTATCATCAAAGTGCCCGTCGGCACGGTGGTGCGCGACGCGAAGACGGGGCAGATAATGGCGGATATGACGAAGACGGAGAGCTTTGTCGCGGCGAAGGGCGGCACCGGCGGCTGGGGCAATTCCCATTTCGCTACTCCTACCCGTCAGGCTCCCCGCTTTGCCAAGGCCGGGCTGCCCGGCGTGGAGAGAGAGATAACCCTCGAGCTAAAGCTTCTGGCCGACGTAGGCCTTGTGGGCTTCCCGAACGTTGGCAAGTCCACACTTCTCAGCGTGGTCTCCAAGGCGAGGCCGAAGATAGCGAACTACCACTTTACGACCCTTTTCCCCAACCTTGGCGTGGTCTACGCCGGCGAGGGGCGCTCCTTCGTTATGGCCGATATCCCCGGCATAATCGAGGGTGCGAGCGAGGGCGCCGGCCTCGGCCACGATTTCCTGCGCCATATAGACCGCTGCCGCCTCCTCGTCCACGTCGTAGACGTCTCCGGCTCGGAGGGGCGCGATCCCGTTTCGGATTTCGAGGAGATAAACTCCGAGCTTGAGAAATATTCAGCTGAGCTCGCCTCGCGCCCGATGCTCGTCTGCGCGAACAAATGCGACATCGCCGCCGAGGAGGATATCGCCCGCTTTGAGGAGTTCGTCAAGAATGCCGGATACGAGTTCTTCCGCATCTCTGCCGCGGCGCACACGGGCGTCCAGGAGCTTGTGAACGTGATATCAGAAAAGCTCTCGCAGCTCCCGCCCATCACCGTTTACGAACCGGATTTCGTAGAGCCGGAGCCCGAGCTCGGCTCGGACGAGCCCACGATAGAGTCAGACGGGGGCTACTGGACGGTCGACGGCGGCTGGGTCGATATGCTCGTTTCTAACACGAACTTTACCGACTACGAAAGCCGCATGCACTTCGACCGCGTTATGCGCTCCCGCGGTCTCTTCGACAAGCTTGAGGAGCTGGGCATAGCCGAGGGCGACACCGTGAACGTCTGCGGACTTGAATTCGAGTATAAGAGATAAGATGGAGATAGAACGGAAATTTCTCATAAAAGCTCTGCCCGCGCCCCTGTCCTCTTTCCCGAAAAAGCGGATAACTCAGGGCTATATCTCCCGCAGCCCGGCTATCCGCGTCCGCGATACGGACGGGGAGACGAGGCTGACGGTGAAGGGCAAGGGAAAGCTCTTCTCCGCATTCATCTCGTGGCGGTCTGCGCCCTTGATCAGGACCGGCTGGCCGTTGACCTTGAGCTGGACGTTTTCGATGGAGAGCTTTCTCCTCTCACGGTCGCCGAGGTGGAGTTTCCCACGGTAGAGGAGGCCGAGGCCTTTACCCCGCCGGACTGGTTCGGGCGCGAGGTAACTTACGACAAGCGGTATTCAAACGCGAATATGACAATAAACGGGAGGCCGGAAACGCTATGAAAACTCTTTATATCGAATGTTCCATGGGCTGCGCCGGGGATATGCTGACAGGCGCTCTCTTAGAGCTCCTTCCCGATCCGGACGACGTTATCGGGCTCATAAACCGCGCCGGGATACCGGGCGTTACCGTAAGCCGCGAGCGAGCCGAGAGCCACGGCGTCGTCGGCACTCACGTCGCCGTGAAAATTGACGGTCACGAGGAGGACGAGGCGGGCGAAGGCCGCCGCCATCATCACCACGCCGGAATGGCGGATATAAGGGCGATAGTCAATTCCCTTAACGTGGCTCTCCCGATCAAAAATCACGTCTTGGCGGTCTACGACCTCATTGCAGAGGCTGAGAGCAAGGTGCACGGAACCGCTGTTTCCGAGGTGCATTTTCACGAGGTCGGTATGGCGGACGCGATTGCGGATATTTTGGGCGTCAGCCTCATTCTCGAGCGCCTTCACCCGGACGAGATCGTCGTCTCCCCCGTCCACGTCGGCTCCGGCAGGGTAAAATGCGCCCACGGCTGGCTGCCAGTTCCCGCTCCCGCGACGGCCGAGATTTTAAAGGGCGTTCCGATATACTCCGCGGACGTGGACGGCGAGCTCTGCACCCCGACGGGGGCTGCTCTTCTAAAGCACTTCGCCACCCGCTTCGGCTCAATGCCGAGGATGGTGCCCGACGGGGTGGGCTACGGAATGGGCACGAGGCCGCTTCCCGTTTTCAGCGCCGTCCGCGCCCTTATCGGCGAGAGCGAGGAGGCGAGCGCAAGGGTTCTGCAGCTCAGCTTCAATGTGGACGATATGACGGCCGAGGACATAGCCTTCGCCGCCGAGCGCCTTTTCGAGGCGGGCGCCTATGAGGTGTTCACCGTACCCGTTACGATGAAAAAAAGCCGCCCGGGCACCCTCGTAAGAGTGTCCTGCGCCCCGGAAAAGAGGGATGGGCTTTTAAGGGCGATATTCCGCCACACCTCGACAAACGGGGTAAGCGAAGCGGAGACGGTAACACACACGCTGAAAAAATACACCGTAACGGCGTCCACCCCCTTCGGCCCCGTTCGCGTAAAGCGTTCGGAGGGTTTTGGCGCCGAGCGCGAAAAGCCAGAATACGAGGACGTAGCGCGAATAGCCCGCGAGCAGGGCCTGAGCCTGCGGGAGATAAAAGATTTCATTGAATAAACGAAAACATCGGACGCTTCTTCGCGAAGCGTCCGATGTTTTTATTCGTTTTATCTTTCCTCGCGGAAGTAGGCGAGGCCGAGGCTTTCAGGGGGCTGGTTTTCCTTCTTCTTCCTTGCGGAGACGATGATGAGGACTACTATCGTGACCACATAGGGAAGCATCTTATAGAGCTCGTTTGCGGCGAGATCCATTCCGGTGTTGTTATAGGATGAGAAGATGTAGAGGCCGCCGAAGAGTATCGAGGCAAGAATGCCTATATTTGGACGCCATACGGCGAAGATGACGAGGGCGATGGCAAGCCAGCCTCTGTCGCCGAAGCCGTTATTCGACCAGACTCCGTTTATATAGTCGAGAACGTAGTAGAGACCGCCGAGGCCGGCTATCATGCTTCCGATGACCGTCGCTCCGTACTTATAGCGGACGACGCTGATGCCTGCGGCGTCGGCCGTGGCGGGATTCTCGCCCACGGCGCGAAGATGGAGACCGAGCCTCGTCTTCTTGAGTATGAAGGCGGCGACGAGGGCGATGATAATTGCGAGATATGCCAAAAATCCGTATGAGAGGAATATCTTGCCGAACCAGCCCAGCTTATCTGCAAAGGGGAGCTTCGCGCAGAAGAATGCGCTCGTAGCTCCGAGGGATATGGACGCGGTCTCGCTGCCGGTGAGCTTTACGAGGGAAGCGCCGAAGAAGTTTCCGAAGCCGACGCCGAAGGTCGTGAGCGCAAGGCCGGTCACGTTCTGATTTGCTCTCAGCGTAACGGTGAGGAAGCAGTAAAGAAGGCCCATCAGGCCGGAGCCGATAAGGGAGCAGAGAAGCGGGATAAGTATGGCGGGAAGGGCGGCGAGCTGGCCGCCGGCGCTCTGCTCATAAAAATGCGCGCCCATTACGCCGGAGATCGCGCCGACGTACATTATGCCTGGGATACCGAGGTTCAGGTTGCCCGATTTCTCGGTCAGTATCTCGCCCGTGGCTCCGTAGAGCAGGGGTATGCCCTGGACGACAGCCCTCGGGATAAAGACGGCGATGGAGGAAAGGTCAAGCATTTTCGATTTCCCCCTTTCTGTCTTCTCCCGAGCGGAATTTGATCTTGTAGTTTATGAAGAACTCTGAGCCGATGATGAAGAAGAGTATCACTCCGGTCAGGATATCGCCGAAGGCGTGGTCGAGGCCGAGGTCGGTGGATATCTGATCCGCACCCTGGCCGAGGAAGCAGAGGAGGAAGCTCGAAAACACCATCATTATCGGGTTGAAGTGGGCCAGCCACGAGACCATAACGGCGGTGAAGCCCTGGCCTCCGGCTATGTTCGTGGAAATGCTGTGGTGCACTCCCGCGACGAGTAGAAAGCCGACGATCCCGCAGACTGCGCCGGAGAGAATGAGCGTTCTGAGTACGACCTTGCCGACCTTTATGCCGACGTAGCGCGCCGTGCGCTCGGACTCGCCGACCACGCTGAGCTCGTAGCCGTGCTTCGTGTAGTTGAGGTAGACGTACATAACGGCGGTGATAACGACGGAGACGAGGATGATGAGCAGAAACTCGTTTCCGCCGAGCCTCGGGAGCCATCCGGCTCTCGTATCCTGATTCACTATGCCCATCGTGCCGGTGCCGTTCGGGTATTTCCAAACGATGAAGAAGGCGATGAGCTGGGTCGCTATATAGTTCATCATAAGGGTGAAGAGCGTCTCGTTCGTATTCCACTTTGCCTTGAAGAAGGCTGGGATAAAGGCCCAGAGGGCGCCCGCCGCCACGCTTGCCAGAAGCATAACGAGGATCAGAAGGGCGTTCGGGAGCTTGTCGCCGAGGTAGAGCATCGTTACCGTGCAGGCGAGGGCTCCGGCCATGACCTGCCCCTCAGCTCCGACGTTCCAAAAGCGCATCTTGAACGCGGGAGTTACGGCGAGGGATATCGTGAGCAGGATGGCGACGTTTCTTAAAAGCTGCCAGATGCGCCTGCCGGTGCCGAAGGCGCCGGAGACCATAGAGCCGTAGACCTGGAGGGGATTCTCGCCGGTCAGCATCGTGGTAATAAGGGCGCAGACGATGAGAGCCGCGACGATGGCGATCCCTCTGATGAGCCAGGACTTCTGCCAGGGCAGAGCCTCGCGCTTCGAGACCTGGATAAGGGGAGTATGCGCTTTACTGTTCATTTTTGGCACCTCCCAGTCTCGTCATCATCATTCCGACGTCACGCTTCTTCGCGCCACGTCCGTCTACTATTCCGCTCACCTTGCCGCCGCAGAGGACGAGGATGCGGTCGCAGAGCTCAAGGAGAACGTCAAGGTCCTCGCCGACATAGATTACGGCGACGCCCTGCTGCTTCTGCTTGTTTATAAGATCGTATATCGTATAAGAGGAGTTTATATCGAGGCCGCGGACGGCGTAGGCCGTGAGCAGCACGGTGGGCGCTGAGGCAATCTCGCGGCCGACAAGCACCTTCTGCACATTTCCGCCAGAAAGGCGGCGGACGGGCGTTGAGACGCTCGGCGTTGAGACCTCAAGCTCCTCGACCACGTTTTCCGCAAGCTTATGCGGCGCCTTGCGGTCGGTGAAGAGGGAGCGGCCCCTTCTGAAGGAGCGGAGCATCATATTATCGGATAGGTCCATATTGCCGACGAGGCCCATTCCGAGCCTGTCCTCCGGAACGAAGGAGAGGGAGACGCCGAGGGCGGCTATTGCAAGGGGGTCCTTTCCGATAAGCTCCTCGCGGGCTCCGTCGCCTTCGATATAGCTTATGCTGCCGCTTTCAACGGGCTGGAGCCCGGCTATCGCCTCAAGCAGCTCCTTCTGTCCGCTGCCCGATATGCCGGCTATGCCGAGGATCTCGCCGGAGTTCGCGGTAAAGCTCACGTCCTCGAGCTTTACGATGCCGTCCATATCGCGGACGGTGAGCCCCTTGACCTCGATGCGGGGCTTCGGATCCTTCGGCTCGGGGCGGTTTATATTCAGGGTGACGGCGTGGCCCACCATCATATTCGTCATTTCCTGGGCGTTCGTGTCCTTCGTCAGCATATCGCCGACAAACTGACCGTGGCGCAGAACGGCGACTCTGTCGGAGAGCTCCTCGACCTCGTGCATCTTATGCGTGATTATAACGATGGCCTTGCCGTCGTCGCGCATATTCTTCAAAACGGCGAAGAGCTTGTCCGTCTCCTGCGGGGTGAGCACGGCGGTCGGCTCATCGAGGATCAGTATATCCGCGCCTCTGTATAGCACCTTCACTATCTCAACCGTCTGCTTTTGGGATACGGACATCGTATATATCTTCTGATCGGGGTCAACGGCAAAGCCGTAGGTATCGCAGATCTCCCTTATCTTCCTCGAGGCCTCCTTGAGGTCGAGCTTTCCGGGCAGGCCGAGGACTATGTTTTCAGCCGCCGTGAGCACGTCCACGAGCTTGAAGTGCTGGTGGATCATTCCGATGCCGTAATTAAAGGCGTCCTTCGGGGATCTGATGACCACCTCTTTGCCGTCGATATAGATCTGACCCTCGTCCGGGAAATAAATGCCGGACAGCATATTCATCAGGGTGGTCTTGCCCGAGCCGTTCTCGCCGAGAAGGGCAAGGATCTCGCCCCTGTATATATCGAGCCACACCTTGTCGTTCGCCAGCACCCTGCCGAAGGACTTGGTGATATCGCGCATTTTTACCGCCGC
This sequence comes from uncultured Eubacteriales bacterium, assembly GCA_900320765.1. Classification (GTDB taxonomy): domain Bacteria; phylum Bacillota; class Clostridia; order Oscillospirales; family Oscillospiraceae; genus RUG626. Next base: position 3,030 of record ONTN01000056.1, on the reverse strand, counting down.
CGTCTTTTCGCCCATATGGCAGCCTCCTTTTTAAAAATTTCCGAAAAACCACAAATACTGCACAGGACGGCGCGGAAAAACTTTTCCGCGCTTTCCTCTGCAGCATGGAAAAAACGACCGGGACGCCCTCCCCTATTGGAGAGAGCTTCCCATATGCGTCGTTTTTAACGAGATTAAGTATTTCCCCTTGAATAATTAACCGAAGTTAACGTCGAGGAGGGTGATTCCGTCGATCTGGAGATCGAAGTAAGGAGCGGAACGCTTCTCGGACTCATGGAAGTAACCGTCGGAAATGACCTCGGTGTCAGGGGTGAATTCTGCGTCGGTGTTAACGTCGGCCATGTAGCTGTCAAGCTTGGCGCCGTCCTTGGTGAAGGTATCGGTGGAGAAGACGTGGAGAGTGCCGGCCTCGAGCTCAGCCTTGGCGGCCTCGATGGCGGCGGCGGTGCCGGCGGCGGCAACGTTCTCGTTAACGTCGGTAAGAACAACGGAGCCGGTGGCGATGGTGCCGGTCCAGTCGGTGTCGATGGCCTTGCCGTCCTTGACCTGGTTAATCATATACTCGAAGTAGGGGCTCCAGTTGATGCGGCTGGAAACGATGAAGGTGTTGGGAGCCTCCTTGATGGTGCTGCCGTTATAGGAGACGTTGGGGACGTTGTTGGACTCGCAGGCGGTAGGAGCGCCCATGGAGTCGGCGTGCTGGCTGATAAGAACGCAGCCGTTGCTGATGAGCTTGAGAGCGCCTTCCTTCTCGGCGGTCTCATCGTACCAAGAGCCGGTGAAGGTGACTTCCATGGTGACGGAGGGGCAAACGCTCTTGGCGCCGAGATAGAAGCTGGTGTAGCCGGAGATAACCTCAGCATAGGTGAAGGCTCCGACGTAGCCCATCTTGGCCTGGTCGGCGGTGATGGTTCCGTTCTCGATCATCTCGTTGAGCTTCATTCCGGCGGCGATGCCGGCGAGGTAACGGCCCTCATAGATGGAAGCGAAAGCATTGTGGAAGTTAGCGAGGTTGGCGGTGTGGGCCTTGGTGCCGGTGGCGTGGCAGAACTGGACCTCGGGATGATCCTTGGCGGCCTCGATGAGGTAATCCTCATGGCCGAAGGAGTCGGCGAAGATGATGGTGCAGCCCTGATCGATAAGGTCCTCAGCGGTCTCCTTGCACTTCTGATCCTCGGGGATGTTGGTGCGGAGAATGTACTCTACGCCGAGCTTCTCGCAGGTTTCCTTAGCAGCGTTAAGGAAGTTGAGGTCGTAGGTGGAGTTCTCATCGTGAAGGAAGATGAAGCCGACCTTCATCTTGCTCTCGGTGCTGTTAGAGCAGGCGGCAAGAACGCCGACGCACATAACGAGGCAGAGAACGATAGCAATTACTTTTTTCATTTTTCTTTCCTCCTGTTTAGATTGTTGCTTTCTTTTTCTTTTATCTGGAAACGGTACTGCTTTTCCGTTGCCTTTAGTTATCTGCGAAAAACAATTTCGCTGTCGCTCATGGAGTCGATCACCGCAAGGCTCTCGACCTTGTAGCCCTGCACCCTGAGCTTATCGCCGCCGCGCTGGAAGCCCTTTTCTATCGCCGCGGAGAAGCCGACGACCTCGGCTCCCGCCTGACGGCAAAGCTCCAAAAGCCCGTTGAAGGCGTTGCCGGCGGCAAGAAAATCGTCGACCAAAAGGACCCTGTCCGCGCTCGTTAAATAATCCCTGCTGACCACCACGTTATAATCCGTGTTCTTGGTGAAGGAATGCACGAGCGCCGAATAGACCTCTCCGTCGACGTTTGAGCTCTTATGCTTTTTTGCGAATACCATGGGAACGCCCATCGCAATACCTGCGGCTGCGGCTATAGCTATGCCGGAGGACTCGATGGTGAGTATTTTGGTGACGTTCTGATGAGAGAAAAGGCGGGCGATCTCCTCGCCGATCTCCTTTAGAAAACATGTGTCGATCTGCTGATTGAGAAAGCTTCCGACCTTGAGAATGCCTCCGGGCAGAACGGAGCCCTCTGAAATTATTTTTTCCTCCATCATTCTCATCGGAGCTCACCCCTTTCGCGAAAAAAAAAAGCAGACCGCTATCCCGATCTGCCGACAATGGCGCCTTCCCCAAACGACGGGGACGGCTATTTGCCAATAGTCGTGACTGAACGGCGTCACGGTAGATACGTCCGGGCCATCTATCCGGACCTATATCGGCCGCTTTTAAATTCTGGCTGTATTTTATACGGGCTCGTCCCCTTTTGTCAACCAAAATTCGACCCCTTCCGTCATTTTTGGAGATATCAATGCTTTTAGAATAAACCGCCGCCTTTCTTTGTGCAATTTATAAACGAAATGTGAACAAAAAACCTCCCTTATCCGGTTAAGGATCGGGAGGCTTTTCGGTTATTGAAGAATTATACGAGCTCGATCACGCCGGTCTCGGCCGCGTCGCCGCGGCGGATGCCGGTGCGGGTAATCCTGGTGTAGCCGCCGTTGCGGTCGGCATACTTGGTAGCGAGCTCGGAGAAGACCTTTGTCACAACGTCCTCTCTCGTGATGAAGGCGAGAGCCTGACGGCGGGACGCGAGGGTGTTCTTCTTCCCGAGGGTTATCATCTTCTCGGCGAGAGGAGCGATCTCCTTGCAGCGGGTAACGGTGGTCTCCATCTTCCCGTTATCAAGGAAGTCGGTGACCTGCTGCCTGAGCATGGCCTTGCGCTGATCGGTGGTCTTGCCGAGCTTACGGGGTCCGGTCATTGGTTTTTCCTCCTTTTCAGAGTGATGCGGTCAGTTCCGCTGTTTCTTGTAGGCGCTGAAGCGTCTCAGTTGTTATCGTCACTGGCAAGGGAGAGTCCCATCATAGCCAGCTTGTGTATTACCTCTTCAAGGCTCTTGTGACCCAGGTTGCGGACCTTTATCATCTCGGCCTCGGTCTTGCTGATAAGCTCCTCGACGGTGTTGATGTTCGCCCTCTTGAGGCAGTTGAAGCTGCGGACGGAGAGGTCAAGCTCCTCTATCGTCATCTCAAGGACCTTGTCGCGCTGAGTCTCGCT
>ONTN01000101.1 GCA_900320765.1 uncultured Eubacteriales bacterium | reverse complement strand
ATAAGTATAAACAGATTCTTTGATAAATTAGCGGATAAGGGATACTCGATTTCACAGAGAAGAAAATGCAGGGCAATGCTTATCCAGATATTTACCGCCGCGGACGATAACGGCCTTGTTCCGAAGAATCCTGCGCTGAAGGCAAAGAAAATCGGGAGGAAAAACGATGCGGAGGACGGAAAAACGGACAAGGACGCTTTTACGGACGATGAGGTCGAGCTTCTGTTCGGACATTTGCCGGAGAACCTTATAGGCTGCGCAATCAGGCTTGTGCTTGTCACGGGAATGAGGATCCAGGAGCTACTCGCCCTTCGCAGATCGGATATTTCAGAGGATGGCTCCACGATCAATATAGATAAGGCTGTTGCGACGGCGGACGGCGTGCCGTATATCGGTACGCCGAAAAGTGAGAGCAGCAAGAGAGTTATTCCGGTGCCTGAAGAGTACCGAAGGTTAGCGATCTTCGTCAGGGAGAACGGAGGAATGGACAGCATATTTGCCGGAAAAGGGAAGGGAGGGGTTTACAGCGTCGGAACGTTCCGCAGGCAATACTACGCAGCGATAAAGGATATAGACGGGGTAAGGAAGCTCCCGCCGCACTGCTGCCGTCATACCTACGCGACTCAGCTCGAGAAGAAGGGAGTGCCGCTCCATATAATCTCAAAGCTCATGGGCCACTCGGGAATAGAGGTGACAAGGGTTTATCTTCATACGGATATCGAGACCCTGTCAGAGGCGGCCTCGGTACTGAACAGGCTCGTCAAAAATAAAGAATGCGCTTCTGCCGATGAAACGGCGGAAGCGCAGGACAACATATTCTCTTTTATCTTCATTCCGCTAATATTCCGCTTACGGGAAAAGGCGAGGAGTGTAAACACTTAAAAAAGTACAAGAAATGGCTGAAATCATACGATTTCAGCCATTTTCATGGTCCGAGTGACTGGATTCGAACCAGCGGCCTCTTGAACCCCATTCAAGCGCGATACCAAACTTCGCCACACCCGGATATATTTCGTTTTCAGCCCAATGATAATAACACATTAACCGGGATTTTGCAAGTGTTATTTTTATTTTTTTGCCTGCAAGGCACAAAAAACCGCTCTCCTACAGTTGACGGTTAACATAATGGAGCAAAAGTGGGGGACAAATACAAAAATCTAAAGGAAAATTTGACAAAAGTGGAGGACTGTGATAGAATATGCAAAATTATGATGTAACATTTTGTAACTATTCTATTTTGAAGGGACATGAGCCAAGGTGGAAGAGAAGTCTGGCGGAAAAGGCCGAGGTGCAAAAAGAATACTGCTTATCGGCGCTGCTATTGCCGCTGCCGCCGCTGTCGCGCTTCTAATTCTGAGGCCTGGCGGAGATACGGAGCGTGGCAAGAGCTACGTTATCCGCGACGGGAACACGACGCTGTCCGTAATGAGCGAGGCCGAGACTCCAGAGGAGGTGCTCGCAGAGGCAGGGGTGAGCCTTGCAAACGCGAGGTACGAGGTTACGACGGAGGACGACGCCACGGTCATCGTGATTGAGAGAGCCCCGGCGGCAACCGTCGCTTGCGACGGAGAGGAGACGGTCGTCACCATTTTCGGCACGGTGGCAGACGCGCTTGAGGCTGCGGGCGTGACGCTCGGCGAGGGGGATACTGTCTCGCCGCCGCTTACTGAAAAAATCACGGACGGTATGCGGATAGAGGTTGCGCGTTCTGCCCGGTAGGATATATAATAGCCTAAGAATCCTGCTTTCGGGGGCAACTATGGAGCTTACAAACATAAACGATATTCGAGCCGTGCTATCCGCAAACGGCTTTACCTTCTCAAAATCGATGGGTCAGAATTTTCTTACCGCCGCCTGGGTGCCGGAACGCATCGCGGACGAGTGCGGGGCGGGCGCGGGAGTCTGCGCCCTTGAGATAGGGCCCGGCATCGGCTGCCTAACGGAAAAGCTCTGCGAGAGGGCGGAGCGGGTCATCGCCGTTGAGCTCGACAAAAGGCTCATCCCCGTCCTTGCTCAGACGCTTGCGGGCCGTGATAACCTTTCGGTAATAAACGCCGACGTAATGGCGCTTGATCTAAATAGCCTCGACTTCGCCGGCCTCCGGCCGATAGTCGCGGCGAATCTCCCGTATAACATCACGAGCCCCGTGATAACTAAGCTTCTCGGCTCGGGGCTTTTCTCCTCCGTCACTGTTATGGTGCAGCGCGAGGTCGCGGACAGGATCTGCGCCGAGCCGAAGACGGCGGACTACGGGGCGTTCACGCTTTTCTGCCGGTACAATGCCGAGTGCCGCAAGCTTTTCAACGTGCCCTCCTCCTGCTTCGAGCCGAGGCCGAAGGTGGAGAGCGCTGTGGTGCGTATGGACCTCAGAGAAAAGCCGCCGGTCGCAGCAGACGAGACGAAGCTTTTCAGAGTTATTAGGGCGGCGTTCAACCAGAGACGCAAAACGCTGGCAAACGCCCTTTCCTCCGGACTTCCCGAGCTTGAAAAGGAGAAGATCAAAGCCGCGATCGAGACTTCAGGTCTCAGCCCGACTGCGAGGGGAGAGGAGCTCTCGCTCGAAGAATTTGCCGCTCTCACGGAGAGCCTCTTTGACTGAAGCATCATATTATCCAAAGGCGGGACAAGCTTACCCGCCTTTTTTTGGTTTTTTGAGAAAAACGGCGGCAGGGCTTGACAAAAACGGGGGTTTGTGCTTTTATTATTTAAAGAGTAAAAGAACGGCTTGACGGCTGCGATCGTTCAGGCCGTTTTTTCCGCGAATAAATGTTTTAAGGAGAAATAAATAATGCCAATCACAGAGCTTTTGAGCCGCAACGCGACTTATTTTAAAAACGACGTTGCCCTCGTTGAGATCAACCCCGATGTGAAGAGTGTTCCGCATATGACCTGGCGCGAGTTTTCGCTTATCGAGTCGAAGAGGGGGGGAGCCTTCCGCAAGCAGCTCACCTGGGGCGAGTTTGACGTCCGTGCAAACCAGTTTGCGAACCTTCTGCTGACCCGCGGCATCGGAAAGGGCTGCAAAGTCGGACTGCTGCTTATGAACTGCCTCGACTGGCTGCCGATATACTTCGGCGTGCTCAAGGCGGGAGCCGTCGTTGTGCCGCTTAATTACAGATACACGGCCGAGGAGATAAGATACTGCCTTAACCTCGCGGAATGCGACGCCCTCGTTTTCGGCCCGGAGTTCACGAGCCGAATTGAGGAGATTCTTGACCGCATGCCCCGCATAACCGATATGTTCTACGTGGGCGAGGACTGCCCCGCCTTTGCTGACAGCTACGAGGAACTTATATCCTACTGCTCCGATAAAGCGCCGAGCGTCTATATAACCGACGAAGACGACGGAGCTATATACTTCTCCTCCGGCACGACGGGTTTCCCGAAGGCGATACTCCACGCGCACAGGGCTCTCGTCCACGCCGCCACCGTGGAGCAGAAGCATCACGGGCAGACGAGAGACGACGTTTTCCTCTGCATACCGCCGCTATATCACACCGGAGCGAAGATGCATTGGTTCGGCTCGCTCATCTCCGGCGGCAAGGCCGTCATACTCCGCGGTGCGAGCCCGGAGTGGATAATCCGTACCGCGTCCGAAGAGGGCTGCACGATAGTCTGGCTCCTCGTGCCCTGGGCTCAGGATATTCTCGACGCGATAGATTCCGGCAGGATAAACCTCAAGGACTACGAGCTCGACCAGTGGAGGCTTATGCACATCGGCGCTCAGCCCGTGCCGCCCAGCCTTATAAAGCGCTGGAAGAGCGTCTTCCCGCACCACCAGTACGACACCAACTACGGACTGTCCGAGTCAATCGGACCCGGCTGCGTCCACCTTGGCGTTGAGAACATAAACAAGGTCGGAGCTATCGGCGTTCCCGGCTATGGCTGGAAGGTAAAGATAGTCGACGAGGACAGAAACGAGGTAACGAGCGGGGTAGGCGAGCTCGCAGTCTACGGCAACGGAGTAATGAAGTGCTATTATAACGACCCGGTCGCCACGAAAGAGGTTATGGATGACGAGGGCTGGCTCTACACCGGCGATATGGCAGAGCGCGACGCCGACGGCTTCATTTACCTTGTGGACAGGAAGAAGGATGTAATCATATCCGGCGGCGAAAACCTCTATCCCGTTCAGATCGAGGACTTTTTGCGCGCGCATCCGGCGATAAAGGACGTTGCCGTTATCGGCCTGCCCGATAAGCGCCTTGGCGAGATAGCCGCAGCCATAGTCGAGCCAAAGGAGGGCTCCGAGTTGACCGAGGAGGAGGTAAACTCCTTCTGCATGGGTCTTCCGCGTTATAAGAGGCCGCGCAAGGTCATACTCGCGCACGTTCCGCGCAATCCGACCGGAAAAATCGAGAAGCCTCTGCTCCGAAAGATATACAGGAGCGAGAATCTTGTCGCTCAGCAAAATGAAATAGAAATGGATAAAAAGAAATGATTATTAAAATCGCGCTTATCGCTGTCTTCTTCGCCATTATGATAGGAGTAGGCATCTATTGCAGGAAGAACGCCACGGACGTAAACGGCTTCGTCCTCGGCGGCAGGAGCGTCGGCCCCTGGCTCACGGCCTTCGCCTTCGGAACGAGCTACTTCTCCGCCGTAATTTTCGTCGGCTACGCCGGACAGTTCGGCTGGAACTTCGGCGTCGCCGCTACCTGGGCCGGCCTTGGAAACGCTATCATCGGCTCGCTTATGGCGTGGGTCATCCTCGGCAGACGCACTAGGATAATGACACAGCATATCGGCTCACGCACGATGCCGGACTTCTTCGGCAAGAGATTCGAGTCCCCGAAGCTCACGACCTGGGCGGCTCTCATCACCTGCATTTTCCTTATTCCCTACACCGCCTCGCTGTTCAACGGCCTTTCCCGCCTTTTTGAGATGGCCTTCCACATCGACTACGCCTACTGCGTCCTCGCAATGGCTGTTCTGACCGGAATTTATGTCATCATCGGCGGCTATATGGCGACTGCGATAAACGATTTTATCCAAGGCCTCGTTATGCTCGTCGGCATAGTCGCCGTTATTGCGGCCGTATTGAATCTCAACGGCGGCTTTATGGCGTCCCTCGTCGAGCTCGCGAAGGTCGAGTCAGACGTTATGCCCGGCGCTTACGCTTCGTTCTTCGGTCCGCAGCCTGTTTATCTCTTCTTCGTCGTTATGCTGACAAGTCTCGGTACTTGGGGGCTTCCCCAGATGGTCGGAAAGTTCTACGCCATCAAGGACGAGAACTCAATTCAGAAGGGCACGATAATCTCCACCGTTTTCGCCCTCGTCGTCGCCGGCGGCTGCTATTTCCTCGGCGGTTTCGGCAGGCTCTTTGCGACTAATGAGCAGGTTGCCGCGAACGGCTTTGAC
>ONTN01000143.1 GCA_900320765.1 uncultured Eubacteriales bacterium | reverse complement strand
CATATCGTACCAAACAGTCACTCACTGAGGAGTTCTACCACAGTTGCATGGGTAAAATTGTAATTTTATGTATATTACTTCTCATTCTCTTCGTTATCGTGACCGTCTTCCTCTTTACGGCGAAGGGCACCCCCGTCGAGGGCTACGAGCCGCCGCACGACTCTTCGTATTACAGAGAGCACACCGAGGAGCTTGCCGCCGAGATCAAGGAGAATATGCTTCCCCTCATCGGTGCCGAGGGCGTGACGGTGTCATTTGCAGACGGAAGGATCCTCGTTGAGGGCGGCGAAGAGGGCGTTAGAGCAGTGCGTCAGGGCGTTATACACTATTACGCCGAGGAATTTTTTGTATTCAAAACGAATTGAAGGGCGGGAAAACCCGCCCTTTTTTATAAGAGGGTGACATTATGTCCGATACGATAGCCGCGATAGCGACGGGCGATAAAAAAAGCGCGATAGGCATAGTCCGCCTTTCGGGCGACAGAGCTGCCGAAATTCTCGATAAGGTCTTCCGCCCGAAAACGGGCTCGGTTTCCGAAATGACGGCGGGCAGGCTGTACTACGGAGAGCTTTTGGACGCCTCCGGCGAGGTCATCGACCTCTGCCTTGCGACCGTATCCCGCGCGCCGAAAAGCTATACGGGCGAGGATACGGCGGAGCTCCACTGCCACGGAAGCCCCGTTATACTCTCTGAGGCGCTCTCCTCCCTCTTCCGCGCCGGAGCGCGTCAGGCCGAGGCGGGGGAATTTACGAAGCGCGCCTTCTTAAACGGGAAGCTCGACCTCACGGGCGCCGAGGCGGTTGCCGATATGATAGACGCAGAGAGCCCGCTCGCCGCGAAAAACGCCGTTCTGCAGCTCTCCGGCTCGATTTTTGAAAAGGCCGAGGCGATCTACTCCTCCCTCATCTCCATCTCCTCGCATTTTCAGGCGACGATCGACTTCCCGGACGATGGGATAGAGGATTTCCGCCTCGCCGGGTACCGCGGCACGCTTAATGCCGCCCGCGAAGAGCTGAGCCGCCTCGCCTCGACCTACGAGCGCGGGCGCTACGTGCGCGAGGGTCTGCCCTGCGCCATAGTCGGTAGACCTAACGTCGGGAAATCCAGCCTCTTCAACGCACTTTTAGGCTACGAGAGAGCCATCGTGACCCCGATTGCCGGAACGACCCGCGATATATTAAACGAGACGCTGACGATAGGCGGTCTCGCCCTTAAAATGACGGACACGGCGGGGCTTAGAGAAGCCGAGGACGCGGCGGAGGCCGCAGGGATTGAAAGAGCAGAGGCGGCGGCGGGCGAGGCAAGGCTCGTTATCGGCGTTTTCGACGGGTCTCAGCCCATGCGCGCCGAGGATGAGCGCACTCTTCGCGCTCTCAAATCTGCTCCCGCCTCGATAGCCGTTATAAACAAATCCGACCTTCCCCGCGCCCTCGGCGACATCCCCGGCGCAATTCCCGTCTCGGCGAAGACCGGGCAGGGGATAGAATCGCTGGCGGACAAAATCGCCCTTGTGCTGAAGCCCTACTCTGCCGAGGGCGGCGGGTTTCTAACCAACGCCCGCCACCTGTCACACATAGTGGCCGCGAGAGACGCCCTCTCTGCCGCGATAGACGCCCTCGACCTCGGGCTGACGCCGGACGCCGTGCTGACGGTGCTGGAGGAGGCGCAGTCCGCCCTCGCCTCGCTTATGGGCAGGAACCTGAGAGACGACGTTATCGGCGACATCTTCTCCCGCTTCTGCGTAGGGAAATAACTTAAAAAAGCTTAAAGAGCCGGGGCTATCCCGGCTCTTTAAGCTTTTTCAAACGTTATATTAAATCTTTTTTCTCGGCTCTCTCTATCTGCTTCTGCCACGTTTTGGCCGTCTGCTCCTTCAGAAATTCGGCCAAGGGCTGAAGGTCCTGCACGCTGTCCCACTCCTCCAGCGCACCGTAATACAAACGGCGATCCTCTTCATGAATGACGATTGGCGGGTGATTGTGAAGGACGAGCAGATAATTCATCAAAAGCCGTCCCGTGCGCCCGTTCCCGTCCGCAAAGGGATGGATATTCTCAAACTTTGCGTGAAAGTACGCCGCCGCGATAAGCGCCTTTTCGTCAGAAACCTCCTGCAGCTCAGCGATCAGCTCATCCATTTCCTCGGCTACGTCCTCGGGAGCCGCGCCTATCTCTTCGCGCCCTGTCACATAGTCGTGCTTTTTATACTCTCCCGGCCGCTCTCCTAATTGGTAGCGGCGGGTATCGTAGGTGTTCTGCGTGAGCTTGTATTGGAATTCTTTTATCAGGCCCTCGTTGATCGGTCTCCGCTCGCTGAAGGAAGCCAAAAACAGCTCGTTTGCTTCCTTCGCGTTTCTTATCTCAAACAGGGTGCGCAGATCGCCTGTATAAGAAGTGACGCCGTCGTGTTCAAAAATCTCTCTGGTATCGTGGTAGGTGATTTTTTCATTTTCGATCTTGCCGGAATGATAGGCAAACGCAATGCTGTGACCGTTCAGCGCCTCGGCAAGCTCAGCATCGTTTGAAATTTCGCGCCGGCGCCACAGGCTTACCGCCTTTTCATAATTTGTCATGGCTTCACCTCTCTCCCGATTCTTCTCTGTTATTATACCACGTCTTTAATAAAATAGATAGGTTTTTCTGCGATTGGCGCGCCATTGCGATAAAGTGCTTTGTCAACTTGACGAATATTATTCTTTATCGCGTTAAATCGGCATTGAAAACGATGAAATTAATTTCTGGCGATTGACAAGGCGCTTTATTTTTGCTAAATTTCTTTCAACATCAATGGATTAATATACTCCTACCGAGGCCTTTTGTCCCGGTTTCTGTATAAAGCAATCAATCATCTATTGAATAAAGGAGAATAAAAATGAAAAAGACGCTTGCACTTGTTCTCGCAGTCCTGATGTGCGTCGCCGTCTTCGCCGGCTGCGCCGGGAAGACCGACGGCAATACCGACGGAGAGAAGAACAACACCTTCAAGATCGGCGCCAGCGGCCCCCTGACCGGAGACGCCGCCATCTACGGCACCGCAGTTATGAACGCCGCTAAAATCGCCGTTGACGAGATCAACGCCAAGGGCGGCTATCAGATCGAGTTCAACCCCCAGGACGACGAGGCTGACGGCGAGAAGGCCGTTAACGCCTACAACAACCTTATGGACTGGGGCATGCAGGTAATGTGCGGACCTGTCACCACCGGCTCCGCCATCGCCGCCTCCGCCGAGGCTTACAAGGGCCGCGTTTTCTGCCTGACCCCCTCCGCCTCCTCCACCGACGTTACCGCGAATAAGGACAATATGTTCCAGCTCTGCTTCACCGACCCCAACCAGGGCACCGGCGCCGCTACTTACATGGCTGAGAATATGCCCGGCCACAAGATCGCCGTTATCTACAGAAACGACGACGCCTATTCCCAGGGAATCCGCGATACCTTCTATGCCGAGGCTCAGGCCAAGGGTCTTGAGATAGTCTACGAGGGCACCTTCACGAAGGACACCCAGACTGACTTCTCCGTTCAGCTTACCGCCGCTCAGGCTGCCGGCGCTGACCTTATGTTCCTCCCCATATACTATCAGCCCGCTTCCGTCATCCTCACCCAGGCCAAGGCCATGAACTACGCCCCGATCTTCTTCGGCGTTGACGGTATGGACGGAA
>ONTN01000085.1 GCA_900320765.1 uncultured Eubacteriales bacterium | reverse complement strand
TTGAATAATACTCGTCCATCCACTCGATAATACGCTCGATCAGGGAAGCAAAGGGACTGTCGTTAAGAGGCTCGCGGACGCTCTTCACGGCGACGCCGCGCCGGCGCAGGAGGTTTTTATACATTATGCTCTCCTCCTGGTTACGGGCGAAGCGCGAAAACTCCCAGACAAAGACGGCGTCAAAGGGCGGCTTGCCATCCTTGACCGTTGCGATCATAAGCCGGAAGGCGGGGCGCTTATCGGCTTTCTTGCCGGAGATCCCGTCGTCCTGGTATATGTATTCCTCGGGAATTATATAGCCCTCTCGGGCGGCATACTCCTGAATCTTCTTGAGCTGAGAATCAGGGGAGTATTCGAGCTGGTCGTCGGTAGAAGCGCGGATATATGCCGCGGCTATTTTTATGCTCATAGGTCGCTCCTTTCATCGGAGAGTAAGGGAATCGTGTTTTCAAATGACGTAGATAAAAGCTGTCTTAGATAACTACCTTCGTATGGCTTTGCAACTCGCAGAAGTCGCGAAATAAGGCCGTCCGTTTTATTTAGCCAATAATTGAAGTCACATACTATGATAATCTGTTTCTTTGCTCGGCTTACCGCTGTGTTGATAAGGCGCTTATTGGAAATAAACTTCGTGTTTGAGGAAGCGGCTACGCTCAAGAAAACGGTATCCCATTCGCGTCCTTGAGAGCCGTGAATGGTAAACACATTTTCGTGATCCAGGTGTTTTTTCAGTAGATCCAACTGGGCTCTGTATGGAGTAAGAACAGAAAAACTGTTAGGGTTAAGCTGATCGATTGCTTCTTTTATGGCGAGGCATTCTGAAACGCTCGTTTTATGAGCGTCGCCTTTTGAACGGACTACGTCAATATATAAGACCTGCGTCGGGAGATCCTCTCTCCCGCGAAAATCCTTCGGATAAACATAATCTCTTAACGGGGCGGCGAGGTCCTCCCCGAAACGATGTGTATTCAGAAGCATATACGTATCAATTCCGGAAGGCAGATATGGATCGTTCTGAACCTCATAATTGTACTGGAAGAACAATTCAAATATATCTTGAGTGAACAAGTCATGCAGGTGAATGGCCGACTGATTCCACAGAACGATATTTGCGTTCTCCGCCAGTTCGTCCTCGGGAAACTCGCATACAGGAGGGAGCTGCATGTGATCGCCGAGCATGGCCAAGGGAGCATCCTTCGATAATAAAGTGGCAGCCTTTATTAACGGGCAATATGCAGCCTCATCAAGAAAAATGTGGACAGGCTGAAAATCTTCGTTCGACGAAAGCCTCGAAATATATCCGTCTATTGTGGCGGCAATAACCGTAGCCGATTGCATTCGCTTTTCAATGGTCAGGCCTTCAATCTCCGACAAACGCAGCTCGATACTGTTTACCCGGCTCAGGGCGTCAGAATATGTAACGTCTTTATATTCAGGAGCTCTTATATCGAGATAATCGCATATTTCTGAGTATGAGCGGGAGGGCATTAAGGGGCAGCCGGGCAAAGATTTAAAGCGCGATTCTTCCCGAGCCAATTCCTTCTCCAAAGCCGAAACGGCTTTTTCAGAGCTTTCGATTTGATTCTTCAATTCAGATATCTTGTTAAGCGCAGCGCTATGGTCGGAACTAAACTTTTCGAGCGAGGCGCAGACTTCGGATAGTTTATTACGCGCTTCTTCAATCTTTTTGCGTGAAAAGAATAGGGATAATCCGGAACGGTCTTTGTTAACAAAGCCTGATAATGCGTCGCGCTTGATAAGCAAATCGTCAATTGCCGCCAGTGCGGACGCGGATCTTGCCTGATGAAGCTTGTTCTCGAATTTCAAAGTATTAAGCTTTGCGGTCTCAGTTAATATACTTCTTTTGGTTGAGGCCACGGCATCCTTGTGCCGGCTGACTTCTCGGCCGTATTCTTCCGCCCAAGCCTTAACCTCGTGATACGCGACAACTCGCTTATAATATTTTAATTGCTCCTGAAGCTCGGCAGCCTCGTCCTCAACTGAGGCGACTTCGCAAACCATTGGATATTTATCATAAAAGCTTTTTGATGGTACGCCGAGCCTTAATACATAATCGAACGGAACGTTGGCCTCCTCAAATACCGACAGAACACCGCGCAGAGTCTGCTCGACGGCGTTGTTTGTGGGAGCCACGATCAAAACCGGACCTATGCTCAGCCTGTGATAGGCGAGAACTGCACGAGATAAAACAAACTGAGTCTTGCCGGTACCCGGAGCGCCCCAAATATAAGCGAGCGGGGATAAAAAAATACCCTCGTATGCTTGCACCTGTTCGTCCGAAGGAGACAATGAGAGCTCCGGCATTGGAGGAATGACAGTAGACCGGCACTTAGGCAGAGCGAGGAAGGCTTGGGAGGAATACCAATCGCGAACACGCTTAACGAGAAACTTCATATCTGAAATTACGCTGATCTCGTCGGCATATACTCCTCGGAAAGGATTGAGCTTTTCGTTATCCCATTTAACGTCAAGATATTTGTCGTCCTGATCGTAACGCTTCGCCGCGATTTCTGAAGAGTTATAAAGACGGGGCCCTACACGGATCAACACGTCTTCCCAGCGCATAAGCTTTGAACGCAGATATAGCCTTGCTTCGTAAGGCTTTAATAGCTGAATCTTTATAACCTGCGTTTCGATAACGCCCTTGTTATATGAATTAAGATAATCGAGATAATTTGAAGCGCTCTTTGAGGCCTCAATACATAGAGTGTGACCGTCCAAGGTTCTGCTCCTACTTACTCATTCGCTGCTTTGCCCACTTTAGGCGAAGCAGTTTTTTTGTATTTCCCGGACTGGACCATGTCGTCGGCCTGCTCTACAAGGCGCTCCTGCCCTTCGGCGTTAAGTTCCTTAAACGAGGCTATAAGAGAGGCAAGGAGTGGCGGGACCTCCTCACGCTGAACCGGAGGAGCAGATGGGCGTCCAAGAAGATAGTCCACGGTGACACCAAAATAATCGGCCAATCGAGAAATGCTGTCAAGGTTCGGCTCTCTTGTCCCTGATTCCCAGTTACCGATTGTTGATTGAGCAACCCCAAACTTTTTTGCGAAAGAGTATTGCGATTCGCCCGCTTCTTCGCGGAGCCTTTTTAACTGGATACGGAACATATGTAATCACCCCCTGCAATTACATTTAAACGCAAAGCGCGTGTTATTGCAAGGAGTGATTTATTTTTTACCAAAATAATTTCGGATTGTGTTGACAAACACAGAGAGTGATGGTATTATAAACACAAGATGAAATTACAGGAGGTGATAAGATGCGCGAGTGGCTTATAGCAGAGCGGAAAAAGACGGAGAAAAGTCAGTATCAGGTGGCCGAGGAAGCGGAAATGGCACAGAGCACATACGCAAGCTATGAAACGGGGGCGAGAAATCCGTCCGTTTCGGTGGCCAAGAGGATCGCGGCGGTGCTCGGCTTCGACTGGACGCGGTTCTTCGACGACGAAAAAACGGCGTAATAATCAGCGGAAGAACGTACAAGCACACCCGCATAAGCTTAGAGGAGGTGATGTAAATGGCGAAACTTCCACCGCCGACATGTCGGTTTTGGGTGCCGCAGAAGGACGGCAGCTACAAGAACCTTGACGAGCTAAGCCCGGAGGATCGCGAGGACTTTTGCGACTGGGTGGCCGAAAAGTTAGCGGCCTTTTGGCAGGAATGGTTTAATCAGCACCCGGATAAGTTCGTCGAGATAATGAGCCGGATCGGGCGAGACCCGAAGCCGGGCGAAGTCTTGCCGCGAGCGGGAGAGATCACTCATACCGGATGGTGGGATAGACAGTAACGGCGCTTCGGCGCCTTTTAGAAAGGACAAGCCTATGAAAATACCGCCGTGCAAAGGCTGCGACCACCGGACTCCCGCGTGCTGGGGCTCGTGCGCCGAGTATGCCGCCTGGAAGCGTGAGGGCCCGGACAAGCTCCGCGAGGGCCGAAAAGAAGACGAGCGCCGCCGCGCAAGCATATGGAAGAGGATAAAGCCATGAGAAGAGATTACCGTTACGAGACCTGCGTCCGCTGCGGCGAACGCTGGAACGTCGCGAAACAGTGGAGCGGGACAAGCTACTTGTGCCCAAGGTGTCGCGGGCCGCACCCGCCGGCACTGCCAATAAGAAAGAAAGGAGAGAGCGGGAATGAACAGAAAAGAGAGAGCTGAGTTTATCGGAGAGCTGCTCGTGAAGACCTTTTTCGCCGGAGCCGTGGTCGCGGGCTTTTACTTCGGGCTCGGCGGAATAGCTGAGCTGATATGCCGCCTCGTGGGGGTGAGCGCGTGAA
Source organism: uncultured Eubacteriales bacterium (assembly GCA_900320765.1). Classification (GTDB taxonomy): domain Bacteria; phylum Bacillota; class Clostridia; order Oscillospirales; family Oscillospiraceae; genus RUG626. Next base: position 1,963 of record ONTN01000085.1, on the reverse strand, counting down.
AAATCCATGTAAAGGCTGCATCTATTACTGCGGCGGACCGACCACGACAAAGACGTGCGACTATATCCTGATCGAGGGCAAAAGGAGACCGTGCCCGCCCGGCGAGGGCTGCACGGTGAAGACGAAAGCAAAAAGAAAGCCGCCTCGTCCGGTGGCTCGGACGCGACGGCAATATGCGAGGTAAAGGTTAGAGCCCTTACCTCCTTATGATAGCACAAAGAAGGAAGCTTTGCAACAGCGAACACATAAGAAATGGACGCCGGAGGAAGAAGCAGCACTACAAGAAAATGATGATACTCAACAGGAGGAAAACGGGATGACAAGAGAGCGACTTAAAAAGTACGCAGAGGATTACGCAAAGCAGGCAAAACGAGCCGAGCAGAAATATAACGAGCACGGCAACCCTCGCCACTTTCGAGAGAAACAACATTGGGGAGAGCTTGCCGAAGCTTTTGCACTTGCAGCTGATTCGACAGTCGCCAAAAGAGCGGTACATATAGCGGCAGTAATTATGCAAGCCGCTGATTTATGCAGATACGAGAGTTTCAGCGAGTGCACGAGGCGAAGGATAGACGAGAAAACCTGCGTGGACTGCATCGAGGAATGGCTGCTCGAAAAAGCAGAGTGGGAGGAGAACAATCTATGACTAGCGAAAGGACGGCAAAAATCATAACTCGCGCCATCGATACCTACGGCGCCGACGCCCAGCTCAAGATGGCGATCGAGGAGATGAGCGAGCTGACGAAGGCTATATGCAAGCTCTGGAGAGCTGACACCGAAGAGGAGTTTGAAAGGCTGCTTGAAGACGTCGCCGAAGAGACCGCCGACGTGACGATTATGGTGCTGCAGGTAGCAAGTATGGCAGGCGGCGAGGAAGTAGATCGGATAATGAACGAAAAGCTCGGACGTCTTGAGGCGAGGCTCGACGAAAAAGAGAAGGAGGAGCGGGACAATGAAAAGAGCTGAGATCATCGAGGGGTGGACGGAATGAGTGACGACATCATCAATCATCCGAGCCATTATACCGCGGGAGGCATTGAATGCATAGACGCCATAGAGGCGGCACTGTGCAAGTATACGGATCCGGTGGACGCGTGGCTGACAGGACAGGTCGTTAAATATCTGTGGAGAGCGCCGCTGAAAGGGGCATATCGCGTTGACGTTGGAAAAGCAAAGTTTTATCTTGACAGGCTCGCGGCAAGGCTCGATGAGAAAGAGAAGGAGGAGCGGGACAATGAAAAGAGCTGAGATCATCGAGGCGATGTATCAGTTTTTGACCAGCGAAGATAACGACGACCTGCTCTACTGCGCTGTTGAGCGGGCGCCGGCAAATCTCTCCTACGTCGCGGGCGTCGTGGATTATACGCGCTGGATGGTGGAGAAAGCGGAGGCAGGCAATGAGTGAAAAGTACGCGCTTATCTGGCGCAAGTCGATTTACGACAATGAATTCCGCTGCACGAAATGCGGGGCTAAGCTTATGCGTCCCGGCGGGAGGCTCGGGAGAGCCCAGATCCTGCCTGAGCATAACGTGATCTGCGCGGACTGCGGATATCACGTTGCAGTAATCAGGCCCTATGACGGTCCGCTTGAGCCCGGAGAGACCGGCGGGGAGTGGATAAATGAGGAAGGAGGAGAACTCGATGACTGATAAATGGATAAGCACGGCTGAGCGACAGCCTGAGAAAACGGGGCTCTATTTATGCTACACCAAAAAGCGCGTGTATTTAGTGCTGAATTACTCTAAAAGACACAATACGTGGAACGCTTTTGACGGCGAAGATGAGCCGAAAAACGCGCTGGAAGTCACTCATTGGATGCCTCTACCCGAGCCACCGGAGGTGAAAAAATGACTGAGCTGAAGCATTGCCCGTTCTGTGGGGGCAGAGTCGAACTTATGAACTTAATAACCCCGATATCGATGTTTTATTGTTTGAACTACACCGAATGCGGCGCGGTCGTTAG
>ONTN01000188.1 GCA_900320765.1 uncultured Eubacteriales bacterium | reverse complement strand
CTCCCGTTTAATAGTGAGGAGGTCCGCAAGCGTCTGCGTAGGATGACAATGCCCGCCGTCTCCGGCGTTTATCACGGGAACGCTGGCTGCATTTGCCGCAACAAGAGCTGCTCCCTCTTTTGGGTGGCGAATAGCGATAATATCCGCATAGCAGCTTACGACCTTCACCGTGTCGTGCACGCTCTCCCCCTTTGAAACAGACGAGGCTTCCGCTCCGGCCATCGTAATAACGTTTCCGCCGAGCTCGTACATAGCGGCCTCAAAGCTCATTCTCGTTCTTGTAGATGGCTCGAAAAACAGGGTCGCCAGCTTTTTCCCACTGCATACCCGAGAATACTTATCAGGATTCTCGGCGATATCCATCGCTGTATTGCAAAGCTCATCAAGCTCGCTTACGGAGAGATCAGTTACGTCAATCAGGCTTCTCATTTTTTCTCACCTATCCAGGATTCATCCGAGGGATTGTTGCGGAATTTAATTAGCCTCTCAACGTCGCCGGGCGCGATATAGCCCTCCTCAGCGGCGACTTCGGCTATAACGTCAAAGTTTGTCAGGCTGTGATTTTCAATCTCTGCCTCTCTAAGGCGATCGAGGCCCTTTTTCATGCCGTAAGTAAAGATAGAGACTATTCCGAGAACGTCGGCGCCGGCCTCGCGGAGGACGTTTACAACCTCGATTACGCTGCCGCCGGTGGAGATAAGATCCTCGACTACGACGACCTTCTGCCCCGCCTCAAGCCTTCCCTCTATCTGATTCTGCCTTCCGTGATCCTTTGCGCCTGAGCGGACGTAACCCATAGGAAGTCCGAGAATATGCCCGGCAATGGCGGCGTGAGCTATTCCGGCCGTGCTCGTGCCCATCAGCACCTCAACGTCGGGGTATTCCGCTTTAATAAGCTCCGCAAGTCCGTTCTCAACGTCGTTTCTCACCTCGGGCGCGGTGAGCGTAAGTCGGTTATCGCAATAAACGGGGCTTTTTATCCCGCTCGCCCAGGTAAAAGGCTCGTCCGGTCTGAAAAATACCGCCTTTATGCTTAAAAGATCCTCCGCGATTTTTCTGCTAAGCTCCATTTTTTCTATCTCCTCAGTCAACAAATTCTCTTATACATCTCTCATAAGCCGCCACGGGATCGCTCGCTGCGGTTATCGGCCGGCCTACAACGATGTAGTCCGAGCCGATTTTCTTCGCCTCGGCCGGGGTCATAACGCGCTTCTGATCGCCCGTATCCCCATCGGCAAAGCGGACGCCGGGAGTGACGGTAAGGAAAGCCTTTCCGCAGGCCTCTTTGACTATACCTGCTTCAAGAGGCGAGCAGACGACTCCGTCAAGCCCTGCATTTTTCGCCGTCTTTGCATAATGCATTACAACTTCCCCGATAGGCTCCTTTATAAGCAGATCCCGCTCCATCGCTTCCTGATCAGTGCTTGTAAGCTGGGTGACGGCGATAAGCAGCGGACGGGTGCCGTCCTCTCTGGTAAGCCCTTCGATCGCGGCCTTCATCATTGCGCTCGTGCCGGCAGCGTGGAGATTCGTTATATCAACGTCAAGCTTTGAGAGCACCGCCATCGCTTTTTTGACTGTGTTGGGTATATCGTGAAGCTTGAGATCGAGAAAGATCTTGTGCCCCCTCGCCTTGAGCTCGCGGACTATGTCGGGGCCTTCGGCGTAATAAAGCTCCATTCCTATTTTAACAAACGGCTTGCGTTCCGTAAAAAGCTCAAGAAAATCCAGCGTAGCCTTCTTAGACTGAAAGTCGCAGGCTACGATAACGTCCTTACCCATTATGCGCTCCTCCTATTATATCTTTTAAATTATCGATACCGTATATGTCCATCGCCTTTTCAAGCGAGGCGATAATATCCCGCGAAGCGAATGGATCAATTAGATTTGCAGCGCCGACCTCTACGGCGGAAGCTCCGGCGAGCATCATCTCTATCACGTCCTCGGCGGAGCTGACTCCCCCCATACCGATCACCGGCACGTCGACAGCCGAGGCTACCTGATATACCATTCGGAGAGCGACGGGAAAGATTGCCGGGCCGGAAAAACCGCCCATCTTGTTTCCTATCACGGGCCTTTTGGTTTTGAGGTCAATCCGCATTCCCAAAAGAGTGTTTATAAGACTTATGCCGTCCGCTCCCGCGTCAACGCAGGCCTTCGCTATCGAGACGATATCCGTGACGTTTGGCGAAAGCTTGATAATGACCGGCTTATTCGTTACCTTCCTGACAGCGCGGGTCACCTCAGCCGCCGCCTCCGGGCTCGTGCCGAAGCTCATTCCGCCGCCGTGGACGTTGGGGCAGCTCACATTTACCTCAAGCCAGCCAACCTGCGGCTCAGCGCCGAGCTTTTCGCAGGTGTAGGCGTAATCCTCTGCTGAAAAGCCGG
>ONTN01000097.1 GCA_900320765.1 uncultured Eubacteriales bacterium | reverse complement strand
AGCCTCGCCGAGGTCACGGATTTCTGGGACTTTACGATGAGCTCGGTGAGCTTCGAGCCGAGGTATTTTTACGACGCGACCCATTTCAGAAACAACGTCGGCCGCTGGGCAGTTATGCGTATGTTCGGCGACGGGAGCGAATATATCCCCGCAGACTTCGGAAGGAAAGTTACTAAGGATAACGTGCTCGAGGCTGTTGACGCGATGTATTCCGCGTCGGGCGAGCCGGCGGATAACTCCGCAAAGGTGCCGATTTTGACCTACCACCATATCACCGACACCGGAAACGGGGATACGGAGATAAGCGAGGAAGCCTTCCGCGCCCAGATGGCGGCGCTCAGCGAGAGCGGGTACACTTCCGTCTTCTTCTCCGACCTCGAGGCTTACGTAAATTACGGGACTCCGCTTCCCGAAAAGCCCGTTGTGATAACCTTTGACGACGGGTATATGTCGAACTATTCGCGAGCCTTCCCGATACTGGGGGAGTACGGTATGAAGGCGACGGTATTCGTTATCGGCGTATCAGTGGGAAGTACGGAGCATTATAAGGACACCGAATTTCCGATAACCCCTCACTTCGGCTGGGACGAGGCGAGGGAGATGGTCGATTCCGGTCTTGTCGAGATAGGAAGCCACACCTTCGATATGCACCAGTGGGCGCCCTTTGAGGCGGGCAGGGCGCGCGAGAATATCCTCCGCTTCCCGGACGAGAGCGAGAATGACTACGTCGCCGCCGTAAGAGCTGACTATAAAAAAAGCGCTGACGAGATCGAGGCCGCCACAGGTATAAGACCCGATATGCTTTCCTTCCCGAGCGGGAAATACGATACCCTCGCCCAATGGGCGCTGACCACGGCGGGCGTCCGCGTCACGGTGAGCGTGGAGGAAGGGATAGCCGAGATAGTGAAGGGGCTTCCGCAGAGCCTTTACGCCATGAAGAGGCTTAATATGACGGACGAGGTCACCCCTGCGGGGCTTATTGAGCTCTTGGAGAGCTGAGTTTTTCCTACTGCGGTTCAAAAGCAAAGGCTTCCCCTTGAGGGGAAGCTGTCAGCGCAGCTGACTGATGAGGTGGCCGCCGTGAAACGGCGGTGGTGCTTTTTGCAACGTTTATACGGCGCTTCGCGCCTACACCTCATCCGGCGCTTACGCGCCACCTTCCCCTCCAAGGGGAAGGCAAAGGGCGGGGCGCTAAACCGGTTAACGCGCAAAAAAACGACCCGGAGAGGGGTGAAAAAATCACCCCGCCGGGTCGTTTCCTTTTAGCCGTTGCCGTTTCCGGCTCCGTTCATTCCGGTGCTGCCGCCTGCGGCGCCGTTATTTGCGCCGCCCATCGTGCCGTTAGTGCCGTTAGTGGTGCCATTCACGTTGCCGTTGGTAGTACCGTTAGTACCGTTGGTACCGTTGTTGCCATAGGTGCCGTTAGTGCCGTAGCGGTCGTTTCTGCCGCCCTCGCCGTCGAGCATATCCTCAAGACCGTTTTTCATATCGTTCAGGTCGTCGCGGAAGCCGTCGCCGATCACTCCGTCCTTTGTGGTATCGCCCGCGTCGGCGGTATCGGAGCAGGCGCCAAGGCCGAGAGCGCAGACAAGGCACATGGCCGTTATAATGAGCTTTTTCATTTCTTACCTCCGAAATCTGAAACTTTTTTCTCGTTTCGGAGATAGTATTCCGTATCGCTGCCGCTTTATTCGCGGAAAAGCTCGCCTGACAAAATGCGGGAGGCAAGGCCGCGCAGAGCGGAGACGGAGAGACCGAGATCGCGGGTCATCCATATGTAAAGAAGCTCGTAGGTCATACCGGCAAGACCGGCGCGAACGTAGGGCTCCTCGTCGCCCTCTGATGATATGAGCCCCTTCGGAAGTCCGCCCGCCTCGAAGAAATGGCGGTTCGCCTCCTGGAATATACCGCCCTTTCCGCGCCGGAAGAGGAGAGAGAGAAAGTCGCGGCTGTCGCCCCAGAACATAAAGTAATCTATAAGAAAGCCGTCAGCCTCCGGCCTTGCCTCCTCGAGCCTCTCCCTGTAGCGGCCGAAAAGCCCGCCGACGAGGTAGACGAGGATATCCTCCTTTTCCCTGAAATTGGTATAGAAGGTCTGGCGGGAAAGTCCCGCCTTTTTCGTTATATCCTGAATGGAGATATCCTCCAATTCGCGCGAGATCATAAGCTTTAAAAGCGCCGTGCCGAGCGCGTTCTTCGAGCGGATCGACATCGGGTTTTCGCGGCTTTTTGCTGTTTCGGTCATTTTCTCACCTCAATTAAAAAATATACACCCGGCGAAAAGCTTTTACAAGAGTAAAAGAAAGGGCTTTTAAGGAGGTTTTGGCGATTGTTGTGATTTTGCCGTTTAAAGCGGCAAATTTTTTTAGTTATTTATCAAATTTCCCGTTGCGAAGCGGGCGGGGTTATGGTAATATTAATCAAAATGTGTCATAGGGGAAAGGGCTGGATACGATGGCAAAAATTGCCGTGCTCGGCTTCGGAACCGTCGGAAGCGGCGTCTGCGAGGTCATAAGCGAAAATCACGAGTCGATCGCGCATAACGCGGCCGAGGAGATATCGGTAAAGTATATCGTGGATATCAGGGATTTCCCCGACAGCCCGTTTTCCGGACTTATCACGAAGGATTTTTCCCTCGTTGAGAACGATCCCGAGGTCACGATAGTGGTCGAGACGATCGGCGGCTGCCGCGTGGCCTACGATTATACGAGGCGGGCTCTCTTAGCCGGAAAGAGCGTCGTCACCTCCAATAAGGAGCTCGTCGCCACCCACGGCCATGAGCTACTCGCGATAGCGAAGGAGAAGAACGTAAACTACCTCTTCGAGGCGAGCGTGGGCGGGGGCATACCGATAATCCGGCCCATGACCCAGTGCCTCACGGCAAACGAGCTCGACGAGGTGTACGGGATACTGAACGGTACCACGAACTATATCCTCACCAGTATGGTGCAGGACGGGGCGGCTTTTGAGGACGCATTAAAAGAGGCGCAGCGCAGGGGCTACGCCGAGCAGGATCCGACGGCCGATATCGAGGGGTACGACGCTGCGAGAAAGATATGCATCCTCGCCGACCTCGCCTTCGGCAAGAACGTCGATCCCGATAAGATAAGCGTAAGGGGCATCTCGGGCGTAACGGCAAACGACGTTGAGTACGCGCGCCGCCTCGGTTACAAGCTTAAGCTCCTCGGCAGGGCGCACCGCCTTCCGGACGGCAGGGTGAACGCCTACGTCTCCCCGCATCTCATATCGAAAACGAGCCTTCTTTCAAACGTGGACGGGGTGATGAACGGCATAGTGGTACACGGGAACGCCCTCGGCGAGGCTATGTTCTACGGGGCGGGCGCCGGCAAGAGGCCGACGGCGAGCGCCGTCGTCGCCGACGTTATCGACGCCGCGAAGCACAGGAAGGCGAGAAAATATATAGGCTGGGACGATGCCGAGGAGGGCTACCTTGCCGACTTTATGGATCAGCCGATGCGCTGGTATGTCCGCACGGGCTCCGGCCTTCGCGAGATAGGAACGGCCTTCGGCAATCTGAGGCTGATAAGCTATCCGGGTGAGTACCCGGGAGCGGGACCGGACGAGTACGCCTTTGCGACCCCCGTTATGACGCGGCGCGAGCTCGACGAGAAGCTCCGCGGCTTCGACGTGAGGAGCCTTTTCCCGATCCTCGACTGAAGAGGCGAAAGCCCGGTACCGGAATAGAATATATTGAAATAAACTCCAAATGGAGGCATGATAAATGGCATTGATCGTTCAAAAATTCGGAGGAAGCTCCGTAGCCGATCCCGAGAAGGTCAGGCGCGTCGCCGGGATCATCGCAGAGGCGTACAACGCCGGAAACGACGTGATCGTCGTCCTCTCCGCCCAGGGAAAGACGACGGATAAGCTCATAGCGATGGCGAAGGAATATAACCCCAACCCCTCGAAGCGAGAGATGGATATGCTCCTCTCAACGGGCGAGCAGCAGTCAGTAGCCCTCTGCGCGATGACGCTTCAGGCGATGGGCATACCCGCCGTCAGCCTTACCGGCTGGCAGGTGGATTTCAAAACCAACTCAAACTACTCAAACGCCGCAATTAAGAGCGTGGGGCAGGAGAGGATACGCCGCGAGCTCGACGCGAAAAGGGTCGTTCTCGTGACGGGCTTCCAGGGCGTGAACAAATACGACGATATCACGACCCTCGGAAGAGGCGGCTCGGACACCAGCGCCGTCGCGATAGCGGCCGCCATGCACGCGGACCTCTGCCAGATCTATACGGATGTGGACGGGGTCTACACCGCCGACCCGAACAAGGTCAAGGGCGCGAAGAAGCTGGACGAGATAACCTTCGATGAGATGCTGGAGCTTGCCAGCATGGGCGCGAAGGTGCTGCACAACCGCTCGGTCGAGATGGCGAAGCGGTACAACGTGGATTTAGAGGTGCTCTCAAGCTATGAGAGACTGCCCGGAACAAAAGTCAGGGGGGTAAATAAATTGGAACAGGCTGAAGTCAGCGGAGTGGCAAAGGACGTTAACGTCGCGCGTATAACCCTTATCGGTATGCAGGATATACCCGGTATGGCGTTCAGGACGTTCAGATGCCTTGCGAAGGAGAATATCAACGTAGATATCATTCTTCAGAGTCTCGGCAGAAACGGGATACAGAACATAACCTTCACCGTCGCGAGGGCGGACGCCGATCAGGCCTGCGACGTTCTTGAGGCGCATATCGACGAGCTCGGCTTTGCCGGCCTCGACGTGGATAAGCACGTCGCCAAGGTCAGCATCGTCGGAGCGGGCATGATGCTCACGAGCGGCATCGCCGCCAAGATGTTCGATGCCCTCGCCTCGAGGAAGATCAACATAGATATGATCTCCACGAGCGAGATCAAGGTCTCCGTCCTCGTAAACGAGGAGGACGCGGACAGAGCCGTCCAGGCCGTCCACGATAAGTTCTTCGGCGACTGATAACCGAATATAAAGGAAAGCCTTCCCGATCCGGGAAGGCTTTTTCCGCTTTTTGCCTTCCCCTTAGGGGAAGGGGGACCGCGTCAGCGGTGGATGAGGTTGAATCGAATATCAAACCGATTTGGAAATTCGATATAACCTCATCAGTCTCGCCTTGCGGCGAGCCAGCTTCCCCAAAGGGGAAGCCTTTTTTATAGCCCGAACTGTACCGTTACCGATACGAAATTGAGTATCATATGCAGGAAGATGGGCGCCCAGATCGTCTTGCTCCTCTCATAGGTGCGGGCAAGGCAGATCCCGGCGGGGATATAGGTCAGGGTAGTGATGAGAAGACTCCAGGAGAAGCCGGAGAGGAAAAACTGCCACTCGTGGTAGAAGGCGAAGAAGAGAGAGGAGACGATATAAGCGATGAGGGTGTTCTTCTTTCTTATCGTGCCGAATATGACCCCGCGGAAGATGACCTCCTCAACGAAGGGGGCGAGCAGGACGGAGACCGCGATCATCATATTCTTATTGAGCTTTACAAGCTCGTTTATACTCTCCTGATTCGGGTTCGATATCTGGGGATATACGAGGGAGAGCAGCAGGGAGATGAGGTACATCGAGAGCCGGTATATGAAATAGTATATCGCTATGCTCGAGAGAGCGTCGACGAAGTTCGAGGTCAGATGGCGGAACGACGTCCTGAGATAGTTGAAGAGGAAGACGAGGAGGAAGACGA
>ONTN01000005.1 GCA_900320765.1 uncultured Eubacteriales bacterium | reverse complement strand
CCTTGTTCTGCCCGTACATCTTGCGGTAGATTGAGTAGATATCCTTTATCCGCTTCTGAACGGTGCAGTTTATGTGCGCCTCCTCCATACGGTTTTTTATCGCCGCCTCGGTGCGCTCCATAAAGCCCTCGTATTTCCCGCCGCGCTCGTTAAGGGCGTTCTGTATCTCCTCGTATCCGACAGGGTCGAGGTAGATGAGCGACAGGTCCTCGAGCTCAAGCTTTATCTTCTGCATACCGAGCCTGTGGGCGATGGGCGCGTATATCTCCATCGTCTCAAGGGATTTCTCCCTCTGCTTGGCATCGGACTGGTAGTCCATCGTGCGCATATTGTGCAGGCGGTCCGCTATTTTTATCAGTATGACGCGGATATCCTTCGCCATTGCGAGGAACATTTTGCGGAGATTCTCCATCTGTTCCTCTTCTTTCGTGGTATAGGTCACCCTCGTCAGCTTTGTGACGCCCTCTACTATGTCCGCCACGCTCTCTCCGAAGATTTTTGCGATATCCTCGTGGGTCGAGTCCGTATCCTCAATAACGTCGTGAAGTATGGCAGCGATTATCGAGTCCTCGTCGAGCCCCATCTCGGCGACGATGGCCGCGACCTTGAGCGGGTGAGTTATATAAAGGCTGCCGTCCTTCCTGAGCTGCTGCCCGTGAGACCGGAAGGCAAAATCGTAGGCCGCCTTGACCTTTTTTAGATCCTTTATCTGGGTATGGCGCTTTATCGCCTCGATGAGCTCGGCGTATGCCGCCTCGGCTCCCTCGATGCCCAGGATAGGCTCATTCGATTTTCTGATGTCCATATCATTCCTCCGATATGTGCCCACGCTCGAGCGGCACGAAATCGCAGAGATTGAGCTGCGGTATCGCGCGGCCGCGGAATTCGTTTACCTGCGGGGTGAAGGCTACGTTTGCCAAAATCCCCTTCTCCGCGCCGAGCTCCTTTATGCTCTTCGAGAAGAAGACGGCCTCGAAAACAGCTCCCCTCTTCGAGAGCCATAGCTTCGTATGCTTCCCCTCCGAAAGAGGGAGCACATCCTCCACCGTCGCCTCCTTTATGCAGAGGACGGGCTGGGGATTCCCCACTCCGTAGGGCTCAACAAGATCAAGAGCCCTTATATTCTCCACCGTAAGGAGCTCGGCGGGCTTGATTACCTCAAAATCCACCTGCAGCACGGCCTCGGTCTCAGCTCCGGACGCGGCAGAATATCTCTCGCCCAGAGCTTTTCTGAGGGCAGGTATCTCCTCCTCTGCCACCGTTATCCCGGCGGCAAGCTCGTGACCTCCGAAGCTTAAAAGAAGGTCGCGGCAGGAGTAGAGCGCCTCGAATATATTATATCCTCCGGACGAGCGGCATGATCCTCTGCCGATCCCGTCCTTTACGCAGATCATTATCGCGGGCAGGCCGAATTTCTCGCTTATGCGCGAGGCGACGATTCCCGCCACGCCCTGGTGCCAGCTCGAGCTTGAGAGCACGATGGGCTTTCCGTTCGGCGGCTCAGCCTCGAGCATTTTTATAGCCTGCGAGACCATAACGCCCTCTATCCTGCGTCTCTCCGCGTTCAGCTCGCAGAGCTTGTCCGCAAGGCGGGCGGCCTCAGCTTCGTCCTTCGTGATAATGAGGTCTACGGCGACGTCCGTTCCTCCGAGCCGCCCCGCCGCGTTTATCCTCGGGGCGAGAACGTACCCCACCCCGACGGGGCCGAGCTTCGATAGCTCGGACTTTGCGGCGTAGGTTAGCTCCCTCAGCCCCGGGCGGGCTCCGCTTCTCAAAAGCTCTATGCCCCGGCGGACGTAGACCCTGTTCTCGCCTGTCATCGGCATAACGTCGGCTATCGTGCCTACGGCGACTATATCGCCGTATCTTCTCAAAAGCTCCTCAGTCTTCTCCTCGCCCTCGATAGCGCAAACGAGCTTGAAGGCGACGCCGACTCCGGCCAGCATCTTCGCCGGCGAGGGGCAGTCCGGCCGCCTCGGGTCGACCACGGGGCTCTCTGGCATCTCGCCGGTCACCTCATGGTGGTCGGTTATCACCATATCCATGCCGAGGACGGCGGCATACCTCTTGTTCTCAGCCGCCGTGATGCCGCAGTCCACGGTTATAACGAGGCTGACGCCCTTCTTCGCTATCGCCTCGAGGGCGCTGTTCTTTACCCCGTAGCCCTCCTCAAGGCGCTCCGGGATATAGATATCGCAGGAAATGCCCTTCGACCTCAGATAGTCCGCGATAAGGCAGGAGGAGGTTATACCGTCCACGTCGTAATCCCCGTAGACTGCGACGTGCTCGCCACGCTCGATCGCGAGCCGCACTCTCTCGGCGGCAAGGTCCATATCCTTAAGAAGAAACGGCGAGGTTATGTCGGAAAGCTCTGCCGAGGTGAGCGCCCGAACGTCCTCCGGGTCCGTCACCCCGCGGGACGCCATCAGCACCGAGATAAGCGGATTTATGCCGCTTTTCATTAGCTTTGCCGCGTCAGCCCGGGTATATCCCGCTATCCGCCATTCTTTATTCGGCATTTTTACCGCCCCCTCTCTCGCTGATTTCAGCGCATATTTTTCCGAAATTATATTATAACAAATTTTTCGTTTCTTGTGAATAGCGGCACAAAAATTTTACCGGAAGAGATATTTGATCTCCAGCCCGTTTTCCTCCGCCCGTACCTCGGCAGCGGCTCCCGAGATTATGGGCAGCATCGGCGGCAGGTGGCCGATATCTATGTCCTCTATGATCGGAACGCCGAGGGAGCCGATGGCGCCGTACACCGCCTCGTACATCGTAAGGCCGAGCTGTTCCTCGCCGAAGTGCAGAGGCCTTCCGATGAGAAAGCCCTTCGCTTTCTCAAACCAGCCCGCCTCGCGCATCGCCCAGAGCGCCCGCCTCACGTCCATCGGGTGAAGGTCGCAGAACTCCAGAAACCAAATGATGCCGTCCGCCGCGTATCTTTCGTTAAACTCCCGCACCCTGTCAAATCTCGTGCCGAGCAGGGTAAAGAGTATATCGCCGCAGCCGCCGATGAGCCGTCCCTCGAGCGTCAGGCTTCTCCCCTCGGTGTTGAAATAGCGGTACTCCGTCTCTTCCGTGAGGTTATACGGGGCGAGGGGGTCGTCGCCCTCGGCGTCGTAAAGCTCCCACGAGGGATAGCTTTTGACCGAGCTTATCTCCCCAGTCAGAAGTCCGACCGCATCGGTTATGGATTTATGCCACGGGGTGATGCCCAGAGCCGGGAAGCAGGGCCCGTAAATCGCCGCCGTGTCTGCGAGGGTGGCGGATAAAAACGTGAAATTCGTGTTGTCGGAAAAGCCCATATACCACTTCGGCTTTGCCGAGGCTATCGCCTTAAAGTCGATATAGGGCACGACCTCGCACATAAGCTCGCCCCCGCCGACGGATATGAGAGCTTCGTTATCCGGGGATAAATAGGCGCTGTTAAGCTCTGCGCCGAGCACGTCGGCGGGGCCCGACCTTCCGAAGGCCTCGTCGAGCCTTACGTGCGGTTCCTCCGTGACGGAAAAGCCGAGGCGGCGAGCCTCCGCGAGCGCGGCTTCGAGCCTCGTTATATATGGCTCCGTCGCGCAGCCGTAGCTCGGCGCGACAAGGCCGATCGTTCCGTTTCTTTTGAGCGGTTCGGGATATCTCATTATAGTCACCTCAAAGAGTTATTCGTTTTAAAACATTATACCAAATTTGAGAACGCTTAGCAATTCTCAATAATTCCCCTTTTATTTCGTCTTTCTATGTGCTATAATGTATCTGTATAATTATCGCTGAGGAAGGATGGCGGCCTGTGACGGAGCTTGTCAGTCTTGTAAATACAGCCGAAGCAGTTTCCGCCGCCGTTCAAAACGGGGCGGACGCGGTCTCGGCCGCTCTCGCCCTGCCGGGCAGGGCCGGGCTCAGCCGCGAGGAGTTCTACGGGGCCTCGGTCTTCTGCCGGGTGAGGGGCGTTAAGCTCTATGCGGAGGCGGATATCACCCCCTCCGACGCCGTATTCGATACCGTGGTCTCAGTTGCGCGAGCCGCCTGGCTCAACGGGGCGGCGGCGATCAGGGCGTCCGACCCCGCCCTTATGCTCGCCCTGCGCCGGTCTATGCCCGAGGCGCAGATACAGGCGGGCTCGCTTATGAACGTACATATCTCCGATTCGGTCCGAATTGCCGCCGCCATGGGCGCGAAGCGAGCCGCGCTCGCGCCTCAGCTCTCGAAGGAGCAGATACGGGAAATCGCAAAGGGCTCGGAGATAGAGATAGAGCTTCCCGTCCACGGATGGCTAAGTCCCTCCTGCCCCGGGCTTTTTCTGCTCCCCGCACTGTACGGGGCCGGAAGCGAGAGGCGCGGCGGCACATACAGGGAGAGCCTCAGGCACTACAAGCTGGGCGTGAAGGGGGCCGAGCCCCTCGTTCTGCCCGACCTGTGCCTCATTTCCCACGTGGGCGAGCTTTCAGCGCTCGGCGTTTTCGCCGTCAGCGTCGACGGGCGCGAGAGGCGGCCGGAGTACGTCGCCGCCCTGACGCAGCTATACTCTCGGGCGCTCTCGGGCGTAAGGCTCGAGATTGAGGACGAGCTTCGCGCGCTCTCTGAGGTCTGTCCCACGGCGGGATATACTGACGGATATTATACCGGGCGCGGGCCCGCCGACCGCACGGTGGTCTCCGCAAAGCCCGCAGAGGACGGGTCTCCGGTTATCTCCGGGCTTAGAAAAAGCTATATGAGGCGAGAATTTCAGCGCGTGCCCGTTAATTTCACCGCTGAGCTCGCGCTCGGAAGGCCGATCAGGCTCACGGCCACAGACGATATGGGAAACAAGGCGACGCGCGAGGGCGGAAAATGTGACCTTGCATTTCACCGGGAGCTTACCTCCACCCGTCTGCAGACCGAGCTTTATAAGACTGGCGGAACGCCCTTTCTCACCGCCTCGGTGAAGACGAACATACAGAAGGGCGTCTCGGCGGATCCGAAGGATATCTCCGGGCTCAGGGACTCTGCGCTTCAGGAGCTGATGGAGAAAAGGACTCAGCTTCCCGAGCGCGCGGCGGCTCAGGCCTCTCCACTTCCCGAGCCGCCTGAGCCCTCGCAGCTCCCGCCCGTTCTTACGGTATCCGTGCTCAAGGCGGCGCAGCTCACGAAAAAGCTTTTGGAGCTCGCCCCTCCCGTGGTCTACGTTCCGGCAGCCGAGCTTGCAGCCTCGCAGGACTCTGTCCTTCCGTTCATCAGGGCGGAGGGCATAACGGTTGCCGTCACTCTTCCCCCGTTCTTCACGGATGCGGATAAGCCGAAGCTCACCTCAATGCTGATGAGCGCAAGGCAGCTCGGGGTCGAGGATGCGCTCTGTGAAAACCTCGGTCACGCGCTCTTCCTTAAAAATATGGGCTTCCGCCTGAGAGGCGGAATCGGTCTCGGCGTCCTCTCATCAGGGGATACGGAAATACTGCGGCGAATGAACTTTAAAAGTGCCGTTCTATCCCCGGAGCTCAGCGCCGCCGAGGTCGCCGCCCTTAAAAAATATCTTCCTGCGGAGCTTACGGTCTACGGGCGTCTACCCGTCGCCCACTCCGTTTTTCCCCTCTCCTCCGGGCTCAGCGGCGAGGGCTACGCCGGGATACCGGACAGGGACGGGATAGTAATGCCCTCCGTCCGCTCCGTCTCCGGGCGCGAGACCCTGTATTCCGCGAAAAAGCTCTTCCTTGCAAGGAGGAGCCGCGATTATATGAACTGCGGTCTCTGGGGCGTCAGGCTCGATTTTACCACCGAGAATCCCGAGGAGGTCTCCCTTGTAACGGAGAGATACCTCGGCGAAGGGCGGTACGAGCCCGCGAGCTTTACCCGCGGCCTCTTTTGAAAACAGTAAAAAGGTGTGGAATCATAATGACAAGAATAATACTCGCTTCCCGCTCGCCCCGCAGGGTTCAGCTTTTAAGGGAGCTCGGGATTAGAGATTTTGAGATAATCCCCTCGCAGAGCGAAGAAGAGCCGGACCTTTCCCTCCCGCCCGAGAAGGCCGTAGAGCATATTTCCATGGCAAAGGCGATAGAGGTCCTCTCCCGCTCAGGCGGCGAAGGGCTGCTGATCGCGGCAGACACCCTCGTATATCTCGACGGGCGCCCTCTCGGAAAGCCCTCGGACGAGGAGGACGCGAAGGCGATGCTCCGATCCCTCTCGGGAAGGGAGCACCTGGTGGTTACCGGCCTTGCCCTTATTCTTGACGGCAGGGAGCTCAGCGCGGCGGAATCCACGCTCGTCCGCTTCCGCGAGCTTTCCGAGGAGGATATAAGCTGGTACGTTTCTACCGGCGAGCCCATGGATAAGGCGGGCGCTTACGGGGCTCAGGGTCTCGGCGCAGTTTTTATAAAGGGCATAACCGGCGACTTTTTCAACGTGATGGGCCTGCCCCTCTGCCGCCTCGCCGAGAGCCTTGAGGAGCTCGGCCTGCCCCTTACAACCATCGTTTCGGAGGGCTGACCATTGAAGGACCTTATATCTAAAAAGGGAATAATAGTGGCCGCCTGCGCGATAGTCATCGCCCTTATCGCCGCGGTTACGATGGCGGTCTCGGGCGGCAACGCCGATTTCGGCCGGGTGATAAGCGAGCCGATATTCAAGCCGCTTAGAAGCGCGATGAACGGCCTTGTCGGCACGCTTGAGGATATCTACGGGTACATTTACAGATACGATACCGTCGTCGCCGAGAACGCCCAGCTCAAGGAGCGCATTGCCGAGCTCGAGCGTGACTCCCGCGACTACACCGAGATAGTCGAGGAAAATGACAGGCTCCGCTCCCTGCTCGGCTTTGCCATGCGCGATTTCGATGTTCTGCCCTACGAGCTGAGGGACGTGACTATAATCTCGTGGACCGCCTCGAACTTCTCCTCCTCGTTCACGATAAACCGCGGCGCCTCCTCTGATATCGAGGTGGGCGACTCTGTGATAACCGCTGAGGGCTATCTCGTCGGCATCGTCACCGAGGTAGGCTCGACCTCCTCCACCGTCGTCAGCATAATCGACACCACGATGAGCGTCGGCGCGATACTCTCCGGCACGGACGAGACCGGCATAGTCGAGGGCGACTTTAACCTCTTCAAGGAATCGCGGCTGAAGCTCGATTATATTGACAACGCGGCGAACGTATTTATCGGCGACTCCGTCCTCACCTCCGGAAGGGGCGGAAACAGCCCCGCAGGGCTCATAATCGGCACGGTCGAAAGCATAAGGGAGGACTCCACCGGTCACGGGTCATACGCCGTTGTAAGGCCCTCCGCCGACCTCTCCTCCGTCGCAAACCTCTACGTTATCACCGATATAAAGGCGGGCTGAGGCTAAAGATGACTGAATCGAGAAAAAAAACGGCGGCAAGGATACTCCTCTTCTCCGCCCTTCTACTGCTTTCCTATATACTTCAGGGGCTTATTCTCAACCGCCACCCGATATTCGGGGCAAAGCCGCTCATCCTGCCCTTTATAGCCGTGGGCACCGCCGTGTTCTTCGGGCGGGTGAAGGGCGGAATCGTCGGCATTGCGGCGGGCTTCCTTATGGACATCGCCTATAACCAGCCCACGATAATGTTCACCCTCACTCTTGCCTTTATCGGCCTCATCGCCGGCTACCTCGTTGAGACCGTCCTCGTCAAGGGGCTTTTCGCATACGCGGTATCCGCCCTCGCGGCTCTTATCATTTGCTTTGCCGTTGAGGCCGTGAGCTATCTCATTGTCGGCGGAGCTTCGGCGAGCGCCGTTTTTGACGTAGGCCTCAGGCAGACGGCGGCCTCCGCCCTCTTCGCCATCCCCGTTTACTATATCGTTCTGGGGATCTCAAAGCTCGTTTAAGTATTAAGTAAACGACGATTAACTCCGCGAGCGGAATTGATCCTCGTTTACTTAAGCGAAAGGGAGGTCCATAATTATGGACAGAACGCTGAAATCATCAAGGATCGCCTTTCTCGCTCTGATCCTCGCGGCTCTCGCCGCGCTTATGATATTCTCGATGTACAACCTCTCCGCCGTCCAGGCGGAGGAATATCTCTCCACGCCCGGCGCGGCCTCCATCGCCACCACGAAAACGGTGGAAGCGGCGCGCGGCGCCATCCTCGACAGAAACGGCACTCTTCTCGCCGCGGACGAGACGGTGTACTCAGTAAAAATCTCCCGCTCCTCTCTTCTCAAGGAGGACGATCCGAACGACACCGTGCTCAAGCTCGTCAAGGCGGCGAACAGATACGGGGTGAAGTATAACGACACCTTCCCCGTCACCCTTTCGGCTCCCTTCCAGTACGTCGCGAAGCCGACGAATCTGCAGTCCTCCCGCCTTGCGACCTATCTCGAGTATTTCGGGCTGGACGCTGATATCACCGCCCCGGACCTCATAAGCTGGCTGAGAAACCACTATAAGATAAACTATACGGTCACAGCGGAGGACGCGAGGCTAATAATCGGCGTGCGGTACGAGCTGGAGATGCGGGTCCTCGTAAACACCTCGGAGTACATTTTTGCGGACAACGTATCGACGGATTACCTGACCTTTATAAAGACCGGGCGTATGCCGAGCGTCTCCGTCGCCAAAAGCTACAAGCGCGTTTACTACACGGAATACGCAGCCCACGTCATCGGCACCGTCGGCCCGATCTATGCCGACGAGTACGCGGCGAGGAAGGATCAGGGCTATTCGCTCACAAGCATTATCGGAAAAAGCGGAGTTGAATACGCCTTTGAGGACTATCTGCGCGGCAAGCCGGGCAGGGTCACGGTCTACACCGACCGGAGCGGAGCCGTGATCGACGAGGTCGTCCGCACCCAGGCGAAGGCCGGGGGCAACGTATACCTCACTATAGACATCGGGCTAAACCAGGTCGCCGAGGAGTCACTTGCCGCTACGATAGCCTCGATAAACGAGGCGCGAGTCGCCGAGGCGGAGCGAAGATACTTCGACGGCGAGACGAACGAATACCGGGCGCCTGAGCTTGCCGAGGGCGGAGCCGTCGTTGTCGTGGACGTAAAAACCGGCAAGGTGCTCGCCATGGCCTCGTACCCCGACTACTCCGTATCCACCTGGAACAGAGCGACCCAGGGCACGTACGAGCCGGGCTCGACCTTCAAGATGGTCACGGCCTGGGCGGGACTCAACAACAACTACATTTCGCCCGAGACTACGATAAGGGACGAGGGCATATATACGAAGTACGAGGACCTGGGCTACGCCCCCCGCTGCTGGGTCTATCCCGCCAGCCACGGCAACGTGAACGTTGTTAAGGCGATAGAAAACTCCTGCAACTACTTTTTCTACTGGCTCTCCGACAGGATGGGCATTACCCCGATATCCGAGGCGGCGAAGCAGTTCGGTCTCGGAAGCGAGACCGGGATCGAGATAGGCGAAAAGGCCGGAATACTCGCGAGCCGCGAATACAAGCGTGAGGTGCTGAACGAGGGCTGGTGGAACGCCGATACTCTTCAGGCCTCCATCGGTCAGAGCTACAACCAGTTCACACCCGTCCAGATAGCGAGCTACGTCGCCACGATAGCGAACGGCGGCACGCATTACAAGACCTCCGTGCTCGATTATGTGACGAGCTCGGACTACTCCGATATCCTCATTGAAAAGCAGCCCGAGATATGGAACGTGATAGACGATCCCGGCGGCTACTTCCCCGTTATCCGGAGGGGGATGCGCGCCGTCGTCACGACGGGAACTGCGGCGGCTATGTTCAAGGGCTTTTCCGTTCCGATAGCGGCGAAGACCGGAACCGTCCAGTCCGACACCGCCGCGATGAACACGGGCGTTTTCGTCTGCTACGCTCCGGCGAACGATCCGCAGATCGCTATCGCCGTCGTGGTCGAAAAGGGCGGCTCGGGCTCTGGTCTAACCCAGGTAGCGAGGGACATAATCACGGAGTATTTCTCCGGCGTTTCCGTATCCGAGACTCTCGGCGTGGAGAATTCCGTTCTCAGATAGCAAAATTATATAAAACAGCCATTTTCCCCTTGAAATGTACAGGGATTTTTAGTATACTGTAATGAAAGAAACGTCAGGGCTGCGGCCTATCGGGAGGTAGCGCTTTTGGGAATTTCAATAGTAATGACCTCCGGCAAGGGCGGAACCGGGAAGACGACCTGCACCGCCGCCATAGCAGAAGCCCTCGCCCTCATGGGCAAAAAGGTCCTCGCCGTGGACTGCGACGTCGGGCTTAAAAATCTTGACCTCGCTCTCGGCCTTACCGACCGCGTCCTCTGGGACTTCGGCGACGTGCTCTCCGGCAGGATAGGCGCGAAGGACGCAATAATACCCCACGGTGAGATCGCCGGGCTTTACTTTCTCTCCGCCCCGAGCGGCGATATGCCCGACGATATCGACCCCGCCGCTTTTTCCGGGCTTATGACCTCCCTCAAGGAGGATTATGATTACTTGCTCTTTGATTCGCCCGCCGGTCTCGGCAGCGGCTTTCGCCTTGCGGCGAGGGGCGCCGATATGGCGATAGTCGTATCTACGGGCGATTCCTCGAGCCTGCGTGACGGACAGAAGACAGTCGCCGCTCTCTCCGCGCTCTCGGTCGGGGATATAAGGCTTCTCGTAAACCGCGTAGCTCCGAAAAACTACCGCCGCATCAATGAGACTATCGACGACGTGATCGACGCCGTCGGCGCCCGCCTCATCGGCGTTATAAGCGAGGATAACGCCGTATCTCTCGCGGCAAATCTCGAAAAGCCCCTTATGCTCTTCGGGGCGAAAAACACAGAAGGTCAATTCTACAGGGTCGCCCGCCGCATAACAGGCGAAAGAGTCTTCCTTGCGAGAATATGATACTATAAAGTTAAAAAGGAAGGTGGCACGGAATGAACATCGCTATTATGGCCGACGATCGAAAGAAAGAGCTTATGGTGCAATTCTGCATAGCATACTGCGGAATCCTTGCAAAGCACTCCATATGCGCCACCAACACTACCGGCAGGCTTGTGTCGGAGGCTACGGGGCTCACCGTCAGCCTGTATAACTCCTGCGCGCTGGGCGGCGCGCAGCAGATAGGCGCCCGAATAACGTATAATGAGCTTGACCTCGTCCTGTTCTTTGAGGATCCCGCAAAGGAACAGTCGAAGGAGGTCACATATCTGTGCCAGCTCTGCGACCAGATGAACGTGCCCTTTGCGACGAACGTCGCCACGGCCGAGGTCATAATCCGCGGCCTGCAGGACGGCCTGCTCGACTGGCGCGATATCGTCAATCCCAAGAAATAACGGAGATAAAAATCCAAATGTCCGGGCGGGCGGAATTTTGCCCGCCCATACATTTGCGTAAAAACACGAGGTAAGAAAATGGAACGAATAAAACCGCACACGCTCTCGGGCTTTATGGAGCTTCTGCCCGAGTCGCAGCTTAAATTTGAAAAGATAGCGGATACTCTGAAAAGGGTCTATTCGCTTTACGGCTTCACGCCTCTCGACACTCCTGTCATCGAGGGCTCCGACGTTCTCCTCGCGAAGGGCGGCGGCGAGACGGAAAAGCAGGTCTACCGCTTTCAGAAGGGCGATAATGACCTCGCCCTCCGCTTCGACCTAACCGTGCCGCTCGCGAAGTACGTGGCTCTCCACTTAAACGAGCTGACCTTCCCCTTCAAGCGCTTCCAGATCGGCAAGGTCTACCGCGGCGAGAGGGCCCAGCGCGGCCGCTTCCGTGAGTTCTATCAGGCGGATATCGACGTTATAGGCGACGGGAAGCTCAGCATATATAATGAGGCGGAGATACCGAGCGTTATTTACCGCGCCTTCACCGAGCTGGGGCTCGACCGCTTCGTTATCCGGGTGAACAACAGGAAGATACTGACCGGGTTTTACGCTATGCTCGGCCTTTCCGAAATCTCCGGTGACATTATGCGCACGGCGGACAAGCTCGAGAAGATCGGGCCGGAGAAGGTCCGCGCGATACTTACAGACGATCTTTCCGTCTCGCCCGGCGACGCCGGCGCGATTCTCGCCTTTATGGCGATAAAGGGTACGAACGCCGAGGTGCTCTCCGCCCTTGAGGCGTACCGTGGGAAAAACGAGGTCTTCGATCTTGGTCTCGACGAGCTTACGGCCGTCACGAAGTATCTCTCCGCCTTCGGAGTTCCGGAGACTAACTTCGCCATCGACCTCACGATAGCAAGAGGCCTTGATTACTACACGGGCACGGTCTACGAGACGATGATGCTCGACCACCCGGAGATCGGCTCCGTCTGCTCCGGCGGCAGATACGATAACCTCGCCGGGTACTATACCGACAGGCAGCTTCCCGGCGTCGGCATCTCGATCGGCCTCACCCGCCTCTTCTTCATTCTCGAGGATCGCGGGCTTCTTAATCCCGAGCTTAACGCCGCCCCCGCCGACGCTCTTGTGATCCCGATGACCGACGACCTTGAGGCCGCCGCCGGGATAGCGACCGCCTTCCGCGGCGCCGGAATAAGAACGGAGATCTATTTCGAGGATAAGAAGTTCAAGCAGAAGATAGCCTACGCCTCGAAGCTCAATATTCCCTTCGCCGTTTTCCTCGGCGAGGACGAGATAAAAGAGGGGCTCGTCGCCCTCAAGGATCTTTCGACGGGAGAGCAGGAAAAGCTCACCGTTTCCGAGGCCGCGGCGAGAGTCAAGGCCGCCCTCAAAAAGCTCGACAGCGGCAAGCCCATAAAGGAATAAAAAAGTTCATCCGCAAAGGAGAAATAGATATGACACAGAACCGTACACATAACTGCGGCGAGCTCAGGGCGGAAAATGCCGGAGAGCGCGTCCGTCTCGTAGGCTGGATGGAAAACGTCCGCGAGGTCTCCTCAAGCCTCAGCTTCGTCGTCCTCCGCGATTTTTACGGAACAACCCAGCTCGTATGCGAAACAGAGGATATAATCTCCGCCGTAAAGGGGCTCAACAAGGAGAGCACCATCGCCGTTGAGGGCGTCGTCCGCGAGCGTTCCTCGAAGAATCCGAAGCAGGCCACCGGCGATATCGAGATAGTGCCCGACAAGCTTGAGGTGCTCGGCCGCTGCCGCTATAACGAGCTGCCCTTTGAGATAAACCGCAGCCGCGAGGCCGACGAGTCCATGAGGCTCAAGTACCGCTACCTCGACCTTCGCAATCCCGACGTTAAGAAGAACATCGTTCTGCGCTGCAACGTGGTCTCCGCCCTGCGCGAGGCTATGACCCGCGAGGGCTTCCTTGAGATAACCACGCCTATCCTCACCGCCTCATCGCCCGAGGGCGCGCGCGACTACCTCGTGCCGAGCCGCAAGCACCACGGCAAGTTCTATGCCCTGCCCCAGGCTCCGCAGCAGTTCAAGCAGCTTCTTATGACCTCCGGCTTCGATAAATATTTCCAGATCGCCCCCTGCTTCCGCGATGAGGACGCGCGCGGCGACCGCAGCCCCGGCGAGTTCTATCAGCTCGATATGGAGATGGCCTTCGCCTCCCAGGAGGACGTTTTCGGCGTTATCGAGCGCGTTCTGCCCCCGATATTCGCAAAATACGGAACCTACGATATTGCTTCAAAGCCCCCGTTCCGCCGCATCAAGTATCTCGACGCCCTTGAGACCTACGGAACCGACAAGCCCGACCTGCGTATAGACCTTACCGCAACTGACGTCTCCCCGCTCTTCAAGGGCAGCGAGTTTGCGCCTTTGGCCGATCAGAAGGTCAAGGCCGTCGTTATCTCGAACTGCAATCTGACGAGAAAGCAGATAGAGAAGCTTTTAGCTGACTGCGAGGTGCAGTCCGGCGGCAAGGGCTACTGGTTCAAGGTGGACGATCAGGGCGCAATAGCCGGCGGCATAGCCAAGTTTATCGACAAGGCCGAGGCCGAGAAGCTTATGAAGCTTGAGAAGAATACCCTCGTAGTCGTAGCGGGCGGGCAGCTCGCGAACAAGACCGCGGGCGTTATGATAAAGACCTTCGGCGCTGCCTGCGAGGGACATATGGACAGAGAGCGCTACGAGTTCTGCTGGATAGTCGATTTCCCGATGTATGAGATCGGTGAGGAGTCCGGCGAGCTTGAGTTCTGCCACAACCCGTTCTCGATGCCCTCCGGCGGGCTCGAGGTGCTTCTCAAAGCCGAGCGAGGCGAGATCGACCCCTTGACCATCGAGGCCGAGCAGTACGATATCGTCTGCAACGGCATAGAGCTCTCCTCCGGCGCAGTCAGAAACCACGATCCCGAGATAATGATAAAGGCCTTCGAGCTTGTCCGCCTCGGCGAGGACGACGTTAAGTCGAAGTTCCCCGCTATGTACAACGCCTTCTGCTACGGGGCTCCTCCCCACGCGGGCGTCGCCCCCGGCGTTGACCGTATGGTAATGCTCCTCGCCGGAGTTGACACTATCCGCGAGGTCATCCCCTTCCCGATGAACAAGCAGGCGCAGGACGTTATGATGGGCGCCCCCTCCGAGGTGACGCAGAAGCAGCTCGACGAGCTCGCGATCAAGATAACCGACGTAGAAGAATAACGCATTTCGGCGGGCGATTTTCGCCCGCCGATTTTTGTTATCCTTCTATCACGTCTGCTAAACAGTCGCCGAAGTATCTGACGGCGGCGAGAGCCTCCGGCAGGGTGTTGCCCGTGCAGCCGACCTCTACGATGAGGGAGCCCTCCGTCATATGCTGGTTATACCTGTACCGGCTCAGCTTTACCGGTCTTGCGAGGGATGGGTACTTATCGCACATCGAATACTGTATTTTGAGGGCGAAGGCGAGATTTTTCTCCCATTTCGGGTGGTTTAGCCCCGAGGCGTTCGTTCCGACGACGAAGCCGACCTGAGCGCAGGGCGAGTCGCCCACGTCAGCCACGGTCTTATATACCGTGCCGTCCTTGCCCTCGAGGGCGTCGCGGTGCAGGTCGATAACTATCCCGATATCCGGGTACTCCGAGATATCGGTCTTTATCGCGGTAAGGGCGCGGGAGTAGCTCAGGTTATAGTTCGGGTAGTCGTATAGCCCCGTATCGTGGATGACCTTGATCCCCCGAGCCTCGAGGACGGCTTTTAGCTCCTCCCCCACTCTAAGGACGTTCTGATCCACGTTCAGAGTTCTGAACGGGTCTGACGCCACGTAGCTGTTCTCCCCGTCCGGCATATAGGCCTCTGTCGCGTGGGAGTGGATTATCAGAACGGTCACGCCCGAAAAATCAATATCCGAGTTTAAAAGCGCCTCGATATCCGGCGAATAGTCCGTCTTGTTCTTTATCTCGATATTCTCCGCAGAGAGCGGCGATGCGTCTCCGTCGCGCCGGGGCTCGGGCTTCGGCTCTGACGTCGGGTTTTCTTCAGCCTCACCCTCCGGCGGGGTGTAGATAAGCTCCGGGACGGGCTTCTCCGCCTCGGGCTCGGGCTTCCGCTCCGGCTCAGGCTCAGGTTCAGGCTCCGGCTCGTCCTCCTTTTCCACGCTCACCCGCGCCCTAAGCTCAGCCGAGATTATAAGCTCCGGCAGGCTTGATGACCAGAAAAGCTCCTTTGCCCTCGCGGCGAAGGCCGACGAGGTGAGAAGCATAGAGCCCGCAGCCGTCAGCACGGCGGCGAGCGGCAGTATAAGCCTCAGTAAGGGCTGAAGCATTTTGAACACCTTTTTACTCATCATTCGTACCTCCGCTTAAATCTATGCGCGGGCACGTCCCTCATATTACCCGTTTACTTTTTTTAACGGAGGTATTATAATGCTTTGGAGAGAGGAGAGAGACGGTTGAAACAAGTTTCAACCTCATTAAATTAAAACCGTTTTTCTCGCCCCTGACGGGGCAACCGAAAAACATGGCATATTATGACCATTCCTTTTATGGTCATTTTGTGCCTTTCAGTGCAGAAGAAAGGAATGGTCATAATAATGACTAAAACTTACTATCCTAAGGGAGTTTGCTCCCAGAAATACGAGATCGACCTTGAGGACGGAATAATAAAGGACATCCGCATCACGGGCGGATGCAACGGAAACCTGAAGGGCATCGCCGCCCTTATCCGCGGCCGCCGCGCCGACGAGGTCATCCCCCTCATCCGCGGCACAAAATGCGGCATGCGCCCCACCTCCTGCCCCGATCAGATAGCAAGGGCGCTCGAGGAGGCTCTTCTCGAGGACGCCTCATGAGATACACAACGGTTATATTCGACCTTGACGGCACCCTTTTGAACACCCTCGAGGATATTAAAGACAGCGTAAACGCCACGATGCGCCATTTCGGTTACGCCGAGCGCAGCCTTGACGAAGTGCGCGCCTTCGTCGGGAACGGAGCCGGGAATCTGATCGCCCGCTGCATTCCCGCAGGAAAAAACGAGGAAGGCTTCGACGCCATCCTCGCCTGGTACGACGAGTATTACACGGAGCACAGCCTTATTAAGACCGCTCCCTACCCCGGGATAATCGAGCTTCTCCGCGAGCTGAACCGCCGCGAATTTAAGCTCGCCGTCGTCTCAAACAAGCAGGACCCTGTTGTCAAAAAGCTCGCGCGGAAATTCTTTCCCGGCCTTATCTCCGTCGCCGTGGGCGAGAGCCCAAGCGTCGCCCGCAAGCCGGCGCCCGACTCCGTGCTCTCCGCTATGCGGGAGCTTTGGAGCGAGCCCTTTGAGTGCGTCTACGTCGGCGACAGCGAGGTCGATTTAGCGACCGCACGCGCCGCCCGCATACCCTGCGTTTCCGTAAGCTGGGGCTTCCGCAGCCGCGAGCTTTTAACTGATCACGGAGCCGCAAAAATCATTAACAAGCCCTCCGAGCTATTAAAAGAGCTGTGAGTTCAAAAACTCACAGCTCTTTTTTCACGTATTTTATGTATTCCACGTTTTCCTTGGAGCTTGAGGTCTTCACCATAAAGTCGTAGACCCTGTCGCGTATTTCGCGCTTTGCCTCACGCGGCGGTAGCGAGGGGTCGGGATACATCGGCTCTGATAGCGTGACCGTCATACCCGGTTTTTTCGCGAGGGCAAAAAGGCCGCTCCTTTTCCGGTAGGTGGTAACCATCGCGATGACGGGCGCTTTCTCCTCGACCGGATAGCGGAAGGACACGTCGCGGAAGCTCCTTATCTCCGTGTAGAAGGGCCAGATATGCGCCTCGGGGTATATGCCGATAACTCCGCCCTCGGAATATCTCTGGTGCACGGCCGCTAAAAAGCCGCGCATACCCTCAAGCCCGGTGGGAATCGGAAGGCAGCCTATCATCATAACGAAATGCTTGAGCATCGGTATGCTGACGGCGTCGGGATTTGCGATAACGTAAGCCTTTTTCGGGAAGGACGCCATTGCGGGGATAAAGGCGTCGAGCTCCCGTGTGTGGTTCCCGTAGAGAAAAAAGCCGCTCTTTCCGACCTTTTTCACGGCTTTCCTGTTTTCGAATTTCAGCCCGAGATACAGCTTCGAAACGAGGAAAACGAGAGGCACGGCGATAACGTAATAGGCGATAAAGGCGAAAAACCGCCAAATTACGCCGCGTCTTACAAACTTGAAATCCTGCCCGACCTTCGCCGTGGTTATGTTATTGCCCGCGAAGTCGTCGTTTTGCTCGTCGGACCAGTATATAACTTTTTCAGCCTTCATTCTTCCCGCGCCTCACGACGGAGATCATCATCTCCTCCATCCTGTCCATACACCTGTCGAAATCGAAGCGGGAAGCGTAGCCCAGATAGTCGCGCGAGCATTTCTCCCTCTCCTCGGGGTGCTCTATCCAGAAATCAAGCTTTTTCGCAAGGTCCGCCGGGTCGTTGACTTTGAAAAGGTTGTTCGGTCCGAGGGCGAAGGCCCTCGTCGCGCTCCTCGGCGAGTCGGCGATGAGCGGCGTCCGCCCGCAGGCAATGGCCTCAAGGCAGCTTATCGCCTCTATCTCTATCTCGGCAGGGTGCACGTAAAGATCAGCCGTATTTATCGTTTTGACGAGCTCCTCGCGGGAGAAGAACTTCATAACCGGCTCATTAAGCCCGCGCTTTTTCGCCCTCTCCCTGAGCTTATCCTCAAGCGGTCCGGCCCCGGCGAAAACGAGTCTGAGCTTATCCTTGTACCTTGAGAGCGCCGCCCCATCTATAAGCACCTTGTGGCTCTTCTCCGGGCTGTAGCGGCCTATAAATAGAACAGTAAACTTGTCCTTGAGCTCCTCCGGCTTCTCGCAGGGGATGGGGCGAAACTCCTTTGCCACCCCGTTTGAAATTATGTACCTCGGCGTCGGCCCCACCACGTCCTCAAAGGTATCGCAGATAAAGCGGGACGGGTAGTGTATCCCGTCGCAGTATTTATATACCCTGTTGTAAAACGCCCTGTAGGCTATCCTTCCCGCGAGGCGGAAGTCCTTCATAAATATGTGCCCCGTCACATTCTCCGCCTGGCAATGGAAGCCCGCGGTGAGCGGTATTCCGTGCTCGTGCGCGTAATGTGCGGCCGCCTTTCCCATAGAGAAGGGTATCATAACGTGTATTATGTCAACGTCGTGAATTGCCGCCTCCAAAACCGCCATATCGGCCTTTGCAGGCGCGACCCCGTTCTTTTTTACATAGTTGTTCAGCGGGCCGAAGTTGAAGGTCGGACAGACGAAATAGCCCTCCTGCCCCCTCCTGTTCTCATCGGAACAGACTATTCTGACCTCGTGTCCCTTCTTTTTTAAGCTCTCTATAAGATTATACGCCGCTATTGTGGTGCCGTTGTTCTTCTCGCCCAGCACATCGCATACGACTGCGACCTTCAACGAAGCTCACTCCCATCAGTTTTAAGAAATTCCGTTTGATTATACCACCTTCGTCAAATCATTTCAACATTTGCGGTTTACATAACCATTTCCGTGCTGCCTCTTTTTGCAAAAATGTCAAAAAAAACGGAAAAAGTCCGTTGACATTTTGGGGGGTTGAATATATAATCACAAATGTACTTGAATGATATCTCTTCGCTGTCTGGCGTCTTCCGCGTCGCATCGACGAAGCGCCGTCGGCGATTTTTTTATTGTCCTTGTACACAATCCCTTAGGAGGTAGATTAAAATGAACAACGGTACTGTAAAATGGTTCAATCAGGAGAAGGGCTATGGCTTCATCTCCAACGACGACGGAAGCGGCGATGTCTTCGTACATTTCTCCGCCATCCAGATGGACGGATATAAGACCCTGGCCGAGGGCCAGAAGGTAACCTACGAGACCGAGCCCGATCCCCGCGACAGCTCCAAGCAGCGCGCTGTGAACGTCGTTCCCGTAAAGGCTGAGTAATTTACAGTATAACGAAGATCAGGGCGAACCTAAGGGTTCTCCCTGATTTTTTATTTGTGCCATTTATGAAATAATTGTTAAATGCGAAAACTACTCTTGACATTCTCTGACTATGGTGGTAAATTAGCACTCGAAAGCCAAGAGTGCTAATTTGTGAGGACGCTATGGAGCTATCGGAAAGAAAAAAGAAAATACTTTCCGCCGTCGTTGAGGACTACATCGCCTCGGCGGAGCCGGTAGGCTCGAAGCGTGTGCTTGAGCTCTCCGGGCTCGACTTCTCCCCCGCCACCGTGCGCGCCGAGCTTGCCGCCCTGGAAAAGGCGGGATATCTCGAGCAGCCGCACACCTCGTCCGGAAGGATACCGACCTCGGCGGGCTACCGTCTCTATGTTAACGAGCTGATGACGAGAAAGAAGCTCGACGGAGAGGAGGCGGACAGGATAAACCGCGGCCTCGGCACGAGCCGCGAGCCGGAGAAGCTGATGGGCGACGCCGGAAGGCTCGCCACGGAGCTCACGAGCTACCCCGCCCTGACGATAACGGCGCCGAGGGCTCTCACCGTAAAGCGGTTCGAGCTCATATATCTCGACCCGAACAGCTTTATAATCGTCCTTCTTCTGAGCGACAACGATGTAAAAAACAAGCTCGTAAAGCTCCCCTTCTCCTTTGACGAGGCCGTTGTAAAAAGGCTCGCCGCCGTATTCAACGCATCGTTTACCGGCATAGCCGAGGAGGAGATGACGCCCCTTATGATAGAGAGCGCGGAGCGCGGGGCGGGCGACTCGATGGGGCTGACCGGCGTTATCGCAAGCTTCGCCATTGAGTCTCTTAAGTCTGCGAAGGAGAGCGAAACGGTGTTTTCGGGCGGCGAGAGCCTTCTAAAAATACCGGAGTTTCAGGACAGCGACAAGGCGCACAAGCTTATGAGCTATTTCTCCGGCGACGGATCGCAGCGGATACCAGCTCTCGGCGGGAGCGGCGACGTCAGGGTCCTGATAGGTCCGGAGAACATAGCCGAGGAGCTGCGCGACACGAGCGTCGTTCTCGCGAGCTACGACGCGGGGGACAACACGAGGGGGCTTATCGGAGTCGTCGGCCCCACGCGAATGGATTATTCAAAGGTCGCGGCGAAGCTGAGCTGCATCGCCGACGGACTTTCAAAGCTTCTCTCCGGCGGAACGTTCCCGCCCGCCGGATTCGGAAAGCTTATGATAAGCGAAGGAGATGACAAGCGTGAAAGATAAGGATAAGGAGAAGAAGGCCGCCAAGCCGCAGGAGCCCGAGGCGGAAGCCGAAGCCGCCGCAGCTGCGGAAGAGGAGAAGGAAACGCCAGAGGCACCCGATGCCGAGGCTCTTTATAACTACAGAAAGCGCAGCCAGAAGGAGAGGGAGTCGATCTTCCGCGACGTTAAGGCGGACACGGTAACGAAGCTCCTCCCCGTCTACGATAACCTTGAGCGGGCGCTGAAGGCGGAATGCTCCGACCCGGCGTACAAGAAGGGCGTTGAGCTCACTATGACCCAGCTTAAGACGATATTCGACGATCTCGGCGTAAAGCCGATAGCGGCGGTGGGCGAGAAATTCGACCCCGCCCTGCACAACGCGGTAATGCACATGGAATCAGACGAGCACGACGAGGGCGTCATAGTCGAGGAGTTCCAAAAGGGCTTTATCCTCGGCGACAAGGTGATAAGGTTCTCCCTCGTCAAAGTCGCAAATTAAAACGTATACAACCTGAATTTTAAGGAGGAAATAGAAATGTCAAAGATAATCGGTATAGATCTCGGCACCACTAACAGCTGCGTCGCCGTTATGGAGGGCGGCGAGCCCGTAGTTATCGCAAACGTAGAGGGCGCCCGCACAACCCCGTCTGTCGTCGCCTTCTCCAAGGACGGTGAGAGAATGGTCGGCCAGGTCGCGAAGCGCCAGGCCATAACGAACCCCGACCGCACGATCTCCTCGATAAAGCGCGAAATGGGCTCAAACTACAAGGTCACGATAGATAACAAGAGCTACGCTCCTCAGGAGATCAGCGCCATGGTGCTGCAGAAGCTCAAGTCCGACGCTGAGGCATATCTCGGTCAGAAGGTCACCGAGGCCGTCATCACCGTTCCCGCCTACTTCACCGACGCTCAGCGTCAGGCCACGAAGGACGCCGGACGCATCGCCGGTCTCGACGTTAAGCGCATCATAAACGAGCCGACGGCCGCCGCTCTCGCCTACGGCCTCGACAAGGAGCAGGATCAGAAGATAATGGTCTACGACCTCGGCGGCGGCACCTTCGACGTGTCCATCCTCGAGATCGGCGACGGAGTTATCGAGGTCCTTGCCACGGCGGGCAACAACCGACTCGGCGGCGATGACTTCGACGCTGAGATCGTAAAGTACCTCGTAGGCGAGTTCAAGAAGTCCGACGGAGTCGACCTCTCCTCCGACCGCGTCGCCATGCAGCGCCTGCGCGAGGCAGCCGAGAAGGCGAAGTGCGACCTCTCCGGAGTTACCACGGCGAACATCAACCTGCCCTATATAACCGCCGACGCCACCGGCCCGAAGCATATGGACGTCACCATCACGAGGGCGAAGTTCAACGAGCTCACCGCCCACCTCGTTGAGGCGACCGCTGGCCCCGTCCGTCAGGCTATGAGCGACGCCGGTCTCACCGGAGCCGACATCTCCAAGGTCCTTATGGTCGGCGGCTCGAGCCGCATCCCCGCCGTTCAGGATATGGTAAAGCGCCTCACCGGCAAGGAAGGCTTCAAGGGCATCAACCCGGACGAGTGCGTCGCAATCGGCGCCGCCATCCAGGGCGGAGTTCTCGGCGGCGACGTTGAGGGCATCCTCCTGCTCGACGTTACCCCCCTCTCTCTCGGCATCGAGACCCTCGGCGGAGTATTCACCAAGATAATCGAGCGCAACACCACGATACCCACGAATAAGAAGCAGATATTCTCCACCGCTGCCGACAACCAGACGAGCGTTGAGGTCAACGTGCTTCAGGGCGAGCGCGAGATGGCCCAGTACAACAAGTCCCTCGGCCGCTTCCACCTCGACGGGATCGCTCCCGCAAGGCGCGGCATACCGCAGATCGAGGTCAGCTTCGATATCGACGCGAACGGCATCGTAAACGTCTCCGCGAAGGATCTCGGCACCGGCAAGGAGCAGCATATAACCATCACCTCCTCTACAAATATGTCCAAGGAGGATATCGACAAGGCAGTCCGCGAGGCGGAGCAGTTCGCCGCCGAGGACGCGAAGAAGAAGGAAGAGGTCGACGTCCGCAACCAGGGCGACCAGATGGTCTATCAGACCGAGAAGCTTCTGAGCGAGAACGGCGACAAGTTCCCCGCCGCCGAGAAGGCCGAGGTCGAATCCGCCCTCGCGAATCTGAAGACCGCCCTCTCCGGCAACAACACCGAGTCCATCAAGTCCGCCACCGAGGCTCTTACCCAGGCCTTCTACAAGGCTTCTGAGAAGCTCTACGCTAACGCTAACCCGCAGGGCGCTCAGGGCTTTGACCCCAACAACTTCACCGGCGGACAGGGCGGAGCTCAGAACGGTCAGAACGGCGGCTACTACGATGCCGACTACGAGGTCGTGGACGACGACAAGAAATAATCAAAATCTGATTACCGAGGCGGGGGCCCTGCCCCCGCCATTGCGGCGTTATGGAGAACGGTATGGCAAACGAAAATAAACGCGATTACTACGAGGTCCTCGGCCTTCAAAAGAGCGCGAGCGAGGACGAAATAAAAAAAGCCTTCCGCAAGGCGGCAAAGGAGAATCACCCCGACCTCCACCCCGGCGACAAGGAGGCTGAGGCTCGCTTCAAGGAGATAAACGAGGCCTACGAGGTGCTGTCAGACCCCGACAAGAAGAGCCGCTACGACCAGTTCGGCTTTGCGGGCGTCGATCCCAACTTCGGCGCGGGGGCGGGCGGAGCCTACTCCGGCGGCTTCGGCGACTTCGACCTGGGCGATATATTCGGCAACATATTCGGCGGCGGCTTCGGCGGCTCAGCCCGCACGCGCAACTCCCCGATGAAGGGCGAGAGCATCCGTCAGAACGTATCCATATCCTTTGAGGAGGCCGCCTTCGGCTGCGACAAGAAGATAACCTTCAACCGCGTTGAGCCCTGCCCGGACTGCGGCGGCTCAGGCTGCGCGCCCGGCTCCTCGCCTCAGACCTGTCCCGACTGCCGGGGCACCGGCACCGTAGTCACCCAGAGGCAGACGATGTTCGGCGTTATGCAGACGCAGACGGACTGCCCGAAATGCGGCGGCAGGGGCAAGATAATAAACGACCCCTGCAAAAAGTGCCGCGGCCTCGGAAATGTGCGGCGGCAGAAGAGCATTGATTTCTCCATACCCGCCGGAATCGACGACGGGCAGACCGTATCGAAACGCGGCGAGGGTCACGTGGGCTTGAACGGCGGGCCGAACGGCGACCTTCTCGTTTCGGTCAGCGTCCGTCCGCACGAGTACTTCACCCGCGAGGGCACGAGCGTCCTCCTCACCTACCCCATAAGCGTCACTCAGGCTATCCTCGGCGCCGAGGTAGAGGTGCCGACGCTGGACGGAAAGGTGAAGTACACCATACCAGAAGGCACCCAGTCCGGCACGGTATTCCGCCTGCGCGGCAAAGGCATACCGTATCTTCGCAGTCAGGACAGGCGCGGCGACCAGTTCGTCACCGTAGCAGTCGAAATCCCGAAAGCTCTGACGAAGGAGCAGCGCGAGCTCGTGGAAAAGCTCGCCGCCTCGATGAACGAAAAGGCGCCCAATCTGAAAAAGAAAAAGTTTTGGGAGAAATAATGAGTCCGCCAAAGGCGGACAACAATTCAGAAGGCTTCCCCTTCGGGGAAGCTGTCACGAAGTGACTGATGAGGTTGTAATAACAAGCGCCGACGGAAAACCGTCGGCGCTGCTTTTATACGAGCTTTAAGTACATTACGCTGTAGGGCGGGAGCTCGATTCCGCCGGCGACGCTCTTTTCCTCGCCGGTGAGCAAATCTACCGCCTTTTCGCCCCAGTTGAAGCGGGCGAAGAAGGGAACTCCGTCGATATTGACGGCGACGAGGACGGTCTCCCCGTCGAAGGTGCGGCGGAAAACGGTCTGCTTATTCGTGAGCACGAGGTCTCCGAAGTCGCCGTAGCACAGAGCCTTGGACTCCTTGTGCGCCTTCGCCATCGCGGCGATCTTATCCGTGAGCTCGTTCCACTCCGGCTTATCTATCGCGGGACGGAGACCCCAGTCGCCGCCTCGCTTGTCGCCCTGAACGCCCCACTCGCTGCCGTAGTAGACCTGCGGTATGCCGGGCATACCGAAGAGGATACCGTAATCAAGGGGCAGGTGGTTCTTGTTTGAGAGTATGCTCGCGGCGCGGGAAACGTCGTGGTTATCCGCGAAGCAGTAGAGGTGCTTGCCCTTGTAGAGCGTCCAGGGCTCGGGACCGAACTGGCGCTTGAGGCTGTGGACGATCTCGAAGAGGTTATATGAGTTCAGCGCCGACCAGAGCCCCTTGTAGCACTCGTAGTTGGTGCAGGAATGCAGAAGTCCGTCGCCCACCCAGCGGTTATAGTCGCCGTGCAGCGTCTCGCCAAGGAGGAAGAAGTCGCGCCCGCAGTTGTCGGAAAACCAGCGGAGCTGGCGGATAAAATCGGGCTCAAGGGAATAGGCTACGTCAAGGCGAAGCCCGTCGATGTCGAATTCCTCTATCCAGTATTTTATGGTGTCCACGAGGTAATCGCGGACGGCGGGGTTTCTGAGGTTCAGCTTTACGAGCTCGTAATGCCCCTCCCAGCCCTCGTACCAGAGGCCGTCGTTATATGCGGAATTGCCGTCGAAATTGATATGGAACCAGTCCCTGTACCGGCTTTCCCAGCGCTTCTCGCGCACGTCGCGGAAGGCGAAGAAATTGCGGCCGACGTGGTTGAACACCCCGTCGATAACGACCTTTATCCCCTCGGCGTGGCAGGCGTCGACGAGGGCGCGGAAATCCTCGTTCGTTCCGAGGCGGCAGTCTATCTTCCTGTAATCGCGGGTATCGTACCCGTGGGTATCGCTCTCGAACACCGGGGAGAAGTATATGGCGTTCGCCCCGAGCTTCTTTATATGGGGCAGCCAATCGGCGATTTTGCCGATCCGGTTGACCGTTACCCCGTCGTTATCCCTCGGCGCTCCGGTTATGCCGAGGGGGTAAATCTGATAAAATACGCTGTTATCAGCCCACATATTGTTTCTCCTTTTTTGGGATTTTCTATTATTTTATCAGTTGTCGCACTTTAGTCAAGCTTTACTTTCACCAAATATCCTGATAAAATCAGGGTATATTTTTATTTGAGGTGGTTTTAATGCTGTACCGTGAGAACAAAAAGGGCGATAAGCTCTCTATCCTCGGCTTCGGCTGTATGCGCTTTCCCCGCTCCGGCGGCAAAATTGACGAGGAAAAGACGGAAAAGCTCATCCTCTCGGCCTATGCCGGCGGAGTAAACTATTTCGACACCGCCTATCTTTACGGCGGGAGCGAGGAGGTCCTCGGCCGCATACTAAGTAAGCACGGCCTGCGCGAGAAGGTCAAGGTCGCGACGAAGCTTCCGCACTCCGGCTGCCGCACGCCCGAGGATATCGAGCGCCTGTTTCAAATTTCCCTCACCCGCCTCGGGACTGACTACGTTGATAACTACCTTATGCACAATATGTCCTCCTTTGCCCAGTGGGAGAGCCTTGTCGCCGCGGGCGTTGAGGGCTGGATAGCCGGGAAAAAGGCGGAGGGCTCGATAAGAAACATCGGATTTTCCTACCACGGCTCGCTCGGAGACTTCAAAAAGCTCGTTGACGCCTACGAATGGGATTTCTGCCAGATACAGTATAACTACGCAAACGAGACCTATCAGGCGGGCAAGGAGGGGCTGAGATACGCAAGCTCAAAGGGTCTGCCCGTTATAATAATGGAGCCCCTGCTCGGCGGCCAGCTCGCGGCGAAGCTGCCTGACAAGGCAAAGGCGGAGTTTCAAAAGCGCTCGGGCGGCGATCCCGTCCAGGCGAGCGTATCCTGGGCTCTCCGCTGGCTCTGGGATCAGCCGGAGGTCACGGTCGTCCTCTCCGGTATGAACGAGCCGGAGCAGCTTGAGGCTAATCTCAAGTCCGCCGACCTCGGAACCGCAAATTCCTTCACCGACGAGGACAGGGAGATGTTCTCCCGCGTGCTCTCGATCTTCCGCCAGAGCTACCGCATACCCTGCACGGGCTGCAGCTACTGTATGCCCTGCGTCAAGGGGATTAACATACCCGCCGTCTTCGCCGCCTATAACTCGTCTTATTCGCAGAGCCTGTTTACCGGCCTTTTCGGCTACGCGATGAGCGTCGGCGCGCATGGGAATTTCCCGCACTACGCCTCCGACTGCATAAGCTGCGGAAAATGTATGAAGCATTGCCCGCAGAAAATAAAGATACCCGAGGAGATGAAGCGCGTCAGACGCAGGCTCCAGGTCCCGGGTATGAAAACGATAATGAAGATCTACACCAAAAGAGAGCAGAAGTGAGATCATACCGTGGAATATAAGCTTATCAGGTCGCGCAGAAGGACCCTCGGGCTCGAGATAAAGCTCGGCGAGGTCATCGTCCGCGCCCCGCTCCGCTGCCCGAAGCGCGAGATAGACCGATTTGTAATCAGCCGCG
Organism: uncultured Eubacteriales bacterium; assembly: GCA_900320765.1. Taxonomy (GTDB): domain Bacteria; phylum Bacillota; class Clostridia; order Oscillospirales; family Oscillospiraceae; genus RUG626. Next base: position 3,435 of record ONTN01000005.1, on the reverse strand, counting down.
CCGACTGGATAGAGCCCCGCCTTGCCGCCTCGAGGGCGGAAGCGGAAAAGGCCGCCGCCTCTCCGATAGGCAAGGCTGAGCAGGAAAAGCTCAAAAAGGCCGCCCGCGAATATCTGCCCGCCCGCGCGGAGCTTTATGCGCAGAAACTCGGCGTAAGCTTCAAGAGCATCACCGTGCGCTGCCAGAAGACCCGCTGGGGAAGCTGCTCTAAATCCGGCGCTCTCAGCTTCAACTGTCTTCTTATGCTCGCCCCGCCCGCGGTCATCGACAGCGTCGTAGTCCACGAGCTCTGCCATCTGAAGCACTTTGACCACTCCCCCGCCTTTTACGCAGACGTCTTGGCGGTGCTTCCCGATTACAGGCGCTCGGAGGCGTGGCTCAAAACCGAAGGCCGCGCCCTCATCGCCCGCGCGGGTCACTAATAACGTTCCCGGCTTTCCACGGAAGGAGAATTAACATGCGAAAACTGATCGCGATAGCGCTGACGCTCGCCCTCTTGCTCACGGGCTGCACGGTCGCACCCGTGACTCCGGGCACTATTCCCGACGCTCCGATTATATCCGATCCCGATCCAGTTGCGCCCGAGCCCACGCCGGAAAAAGCCGCCCGTACGTACGAAAGCGTAAGCGTTCAGCTCTACGAAAAGGACAGCTATGTTTATATATTCCAGGTCAACGCCGAGATGACCGAGGTCGACGGCTGCCGCTATTACTTCGAGCCCACGGTTTCAGAAGTACAGCGCGAGGAGTTCATCTCTGCTCAGACCGCCCTAAACGAAAAGCTCTCCGCCCCCGAGGGGCTGAGCTTCTACGTTCTGCGCAATTACACGTTCAGAAGCGAATCGGAAAACGGCCTCGCGTTTTATGAGATCGGCGGCACGGCGACCTGGCGGCAGGCTCTCGTTACTGTTCAGCTCTTAGAGGGCGATGCGGTAAACTACGGCTGGGCTTACGCAAGGGCCGACGCCCTCGCCCGCGAGCTTGGCTGGGAGACCGACAGCTTCGAGGCGCCGGAGGATATGGACGCAATGTTTATCAAGGACCCCGGAAGGCTTAACCTTATTTTTCCTTGCTTTACTGCACCGTATTCAACTGAGGAAGAAGTAGCTGCCGCAAAATATGCTGCTTTATTGCTGTATAAAAATGCTTCGGATGAAACTTTGGGTTCCTTCCTGCGCTCCATAGAATTATATGCGGAAACTCTCGGATTGTCGTTTTCGCCCACCGGTTTGCAGTTTTATTACGGCGGTTTAAGCTTGCCTATGGTGGTCGTTACCAAATATACAGAAAACCGTATAGGCCGCGACTATACCGGAGTGGATGACTCTCAGTTATATGTGATCAGAAACATAGGCTTTATGCTTCAAGTCCTTAACGTTAACGATTCCGATATTCAAAGGGCGAGAGAAAAAATGCATTATTCCGAAGATTCTCTCGTAGTTATTCGTTACGATAACATGCTGGGCGGATTCACTTATCACGGAAGCAAAATTAATATTGTGGTCGGATGCTTTACAGCGATCGCTCACGAATACGTTCATTATATACATTACAAACTTTTGCCAAGCGATGTGATGCATTACACCTGGCTGGATGAAGCTCTCGCAGAATATCTGTCATGTGAGGCTGAATACCAGGGATATCTTTCTATTGTTTATACTATGGACGAAACCGAGAGGGCAGAGTATCATATCGATTCATTGGATGAGCATATGGCGAGAACAGATTTGAAGTCTGTGATACAAGAGGTTGCTGAAAGCGGAATCTCCCCGATAGATCAGCTTACCGCCTACGGAAAATACTATGCTGCCAAGGCCTATATGGGTTTTTATCTTGCGTCGGAATACGGTGAAGATACATTTATTAAGGTTGCACTCGACCCAAGCAACATTGAGTCCTACATTGGAATAAGCCGGGATGAGTTGTTCGATAATTGGCTCGAATTTATTCTGGCTCCGGCTGCATAAAGTGCTTCCCCCACAGAAACGCAATTAACCGAAAGGACTCTCTGAAGCTATGGTCTCGATCCTGCTTGCCGTTATATACCTCGCGTTCATAAGCCTCGGGCTGCCGGATTCGCTTTTAGGCTCGGCGTGGCCAATTATGCATCAGGAGCTCGGCGCTCCTCTCTCCTCCTCCGGCATTATTTTTATGATAATTTCGGGCGGTACGATAGTCTCAAGCCTTTTGAGCGACAGGCTGACCCGCCGCTTCGGCGCCGGCGCCGTTACCGCCTTTTCCGTTGCCATGACGGCGGCGGCTCTGTTCGGCTTCTCCCTGAGCCGCTCCTTCATTATGCTCTGCCTTGTGGCCGTGCCCTACGGGCTTGGCGCGGGCGGGGTGGACGCCGCCCTCAATAACTACGTCGCCCTCCACTACAAGAGCCGCCATATGAGCTGGCTGCACTGTATGTGGGGCGTCGGCGCCTCTGTCGGCCCTTACATAATGAGCGCCTGCCTCACCGTGGGCAGGGGCTGGAGCTCCGGGTACAGGACGATAGGCTTCATTCAGGTCGCCCTGACCGCCGTCCTCTTCCTCACCCTCCCCCTGTGGAAAAGCGGCGAAGGTTCTGCTGATGAAGAAAAGCGCGATCCGCTGCCGCTTAAAAAGATAGTCGCCCTGCCCGGAGTAAAGGAGATAATGCTCGCCTTCTTCTCCTACTGCGCCCTTGAGCAGACGGTTGGACTTTGGGCCTCGAGCTACCTCGTCACCGTGCGCGGGATAGACGCGGAGACGGCGGCGGCTTACGGCAGCCTCTTCTTCCTCGGCATAACCGTCGGCCGGGCGGCAAGCGGCTTTGTCTCCTTTAAGCTGAGCGACAGCCAGATGGTGCGCCTCGGCCAGTGCGTTATTATAACAGGCGTCGCACTCATCCTGATCCCGCTCGGAAACGCTTTCGCGCTCGCGGGTCTCGTCCTCGTCGGCCTCGGCTGCGCCCCGATATATCCGAGCATAATCCACTCCACGCCGGAGCACTTCGGTGCCTCCCGCTCGCAGGCGATAATCGGCGTTCAGATGGCGAGCGCCTATGTCGGCACCTCGCTCATGCCCCCGCTCTTCGGCCTTATCTCCGGCTTTGCCGGGGTAGGCCTTCTGCCCTTCTATCTCCTCGCCCTCCTGATTCTTATGGCGGTGATGCACGAGAAGATGCTGAAAGCGGTCAAAAAAGCCTGACCGCTCGCGGGGTGTGGAGGCTTGTCCTTCGCCTTCCCCTCAGAGGGGAAGGTGGCTCGGCAAAGCCGAGACGGATGAGGTGTAGGCGCATATGCGCCGTATAACACGTTGCAATCAGCTTAACCGCCGCTAGCGCGGCGGACACCTCATCAGTCAGCTGCGCTGACAGCTTCCCCTCAGAGGGGAAGCCTTTGTATTTGAGCCTCCACCATATTACCAAACTGTTTACAAAAACGGCGGAGAGCTAAAAGCTCTCCGTCTC
>ONTN01000017.1 GCA_900320765.1 uncultured Eubacteriales bacterium | reverse complement strand
CGATTATCAGTTCATGACCCTTACGGACGAGCTTGTGCTTACCATCCTCAGGGGGGATGAGGAATGGGAATATGAGATTGAAAAGGGTGAAAACGAAGACATAGGTCTTGTCTTTGAGAACGGACTGATGGATAACTACAGAAGGTGCAGCAATAACTGTATTTTCTGCTTTATAGACCAGATGCCTCCGGGAATGAGAGATACCCTGTATTTCAAGGATGACGACGTTCGCCTGAGCTTCCTTACGGGGAGCTATATCACCCTTACGAATATGTCGGAGCGCGAAATACAGAGGATAATCGACCTGAGAATAAGCCCGATCAACGTTTCGATACACACGATGAATAAGGAGCTACGCTGCCTTATGCTCGGAAACCGGCGTGCGGGAGAGGGCGTAGATATCGTCCGCCGCCTTGCGGAAAACGATATCGAGATGAACTGCCAAATCGTCTGCTGCCCCGAGATAAACGACGGGGAGGAGCTTAAGTATACGATGCGCGAGTTATCCGCGCTCTATCCCTCGGTCAACAGCGTCTCCGTTATCCCCGTCGGACTGACGAAATTCCGCGAGGGGCTTTATCCGCTCAAGGCCTTCACTCCCGAGCACGCCGCTGAGACGCTCGATATCATAGTCGGCTTCGGCGAGGAGTGCTATGAGAAATACGGAACAAGGATATTTTTTGCCTCCGATGAATTTTTCCTGAAGGCGGGAAGGGATATACCGGACGAGGAATACTATGAGGAGTACCCCCAGCTTGAAAACGGGGTTGGGCTTATAAGGCTCATGATATCCGAGTTCTCCGCCGCCCTCGATGAATGTGAGGACGAGGCGAAGGGAACGCCGTTTTCTATGGCGACGGGCGTCGCCTCCGGCTATATGCTCTCCGAGCTTTTGAAAATGGCGCACGAGCGCCATCCGAAAATTGACGGGCGGGTATATGCTATAAAAAACGACTTTTTCGGTCACAGTATAGACGTGGCCGGTCTGATAACCGGAAAAGACCTCATTGCCCAGCTCCGAGGCCGAGAGCTCGGCAAGAGATTATATATCACGAACAGGATGCTGAAGGACGGAGAGAACGTCTTTCTGGACGATATCACGACTGACGACGTGGAGCGCGAGCTCGGAGTGCCTGTAATACCGATCTCCGGCGGCGGCGACGCTCTTCTTTCCGTGATGATGGAATGAAAAGGAAGTGTGAGAAATGAAACCGCTCGTAGCGATAGTAGGCAGGCCGAACGTCGGCAAAAGCTGCCTTTTTAATAAGCTGACAGGAAAGAGAATAAGCATAGTCGAGGATACGCCCGGCGTGACGAGAGACCGCCTTTACGCCGAGTGCAGACCGACAGCGAGATACTGACCTTTATGCGGGATCAGGCTCTTGCCGCGATCGAGACGGCGACGGTTATAGTCCTCGTCTGCGATATCAATACCGGAGTGACGGCCGCCGATAAGGAGGTCGCGAATATGCTCCTCCGCAGCAAGAAACCGGTCGTCCTCGCCGTAAACAAAATGGACTCCGTCGGCGCGCTGAATCCCGACATATACGAGTTTTACGCCCTCGGGGTCGGCGACCCGATAGCCGTCTCCGCCGTCCATGGCCACGGCACCGACGAGGTGCTCGATCTCTGCCTCAGCTATTTCCCCGAGGAGACTGAGGAGGAAAACGAGGACGACAGGATAAAGATCACCGTTATCGGAAAGCCGAACGTGGGCAAATCCAGCATAATAAACCGCATTCTCGGCGAGGAGCGCGTCATCGTATCCGATATGGCCGGAACGACAAGGGACGCGGTAGACACCCCGCTTGAGAACGAGTGGGGCAAGTACCTTCTCATCGACACGGCGGGAATGAGAAAGCACTCACGCGTTACCGACCGCATAGAAAAATTTTCCGTTATGCGCGCTCAGACCGCTATAGATCGCTCGGACGTCTGCCTTATTATGATCGACGCCCGCGACGGGGTTACCGAGCAGGATACAAAGGTCGCCGGCTTGGCGCACGAGGCCGGCAAGGCGAGCATCATCGTCGTCAACAAATGGGATCTCGTTGAAAAAGAGACAAACACGATGGACAAAATGCGCGAAAAGATTCGCGCGGACCTCAGCTTTATGCAGTACGCGCCCATCGTCTTCGTCTCCGCGCTAACCGGGCAGAGAGTGGACAGGATATTCGAGCTCGCGAATTACGTAAACCAGCAGGCGTCTACGAGGATAACCACCGGCATGCTGAACAACGTGCTCGCGGACGCTCAGGCAAGAGTTCAGCCGCCCACCGATAAGGGCAAGCGGCTAAAGATATTCTATATGACGCAGACCGGAATAAAGCCGCCTCAGTTCGTTCTATTCGTGAACGACGCCGAGCTATTCCACTTCTCGTATCAGAGGTATATCGAAAATCAGATCCGCGCGACCTTCGGGCTGGAGGGGACGCCGATCAGAATGACGATCCGCCAGCGCGGCGACAACGAATAAAAAAATCACCCGCCGATTTCGGCGGGTGATAATTTTGTTTCGGAGCTTAAACAGCGCGCTGCACTTTTCCGCTGCGGAGGCACCTCGTGCAAACATAAACATGCTTGGGTGAACCGTTAACAACAGCCTTGACGCGCTTCACGTTGGGCTTCCAGGTACGGTTGGACCTCCTGTGAGAGTGGGAAACCTGAATACCGAACGCGACGTCCTTGTCACAAAATTCGCACTTTGCCATCTGAGCACCTCCTTAATAAGACTAAACATCAAACCCAGAATCGGGATATCTGTCCACATAGCCTACATACTATAGCAGAATTTATAGAAAAATGCAAGCGAAATTTTAAAAAAATTTATGCGTGGCGAAAAATATACGCTCTCGCCATAAAGCACTTGAAAAATCGCCTGTTTCAGAGTAAAATTTAACTGTATAACTGTGCGTAGTCAACAATTATTTCTGAAAGGGAGGCAGCTTATGGCAGAGTCAACCGGAATGAAGCTGAAGGATCTCGTGGAGGAGATCGGCCTTCAGATTGAAAACCGCTCTTCCGATTACGAGAGAAAGAGGATAACGACCCAGGTCATCAACCGCCCCGGTCTCCAGCTTACCGGGTTTTACGATTATTTCGATTCCGACAGGATCCAGATAATCGGAGTTGCGGAGACGGCGTATCTAAATCAGTTCACATCGGAGAAAAGGCTTGAGATATTTGAAAAGCTCTTCGAGAGCGGAATCCCTGCCCTCATAATAGCCCACGACTCAGAGCTGATGCCTGAGTGCCTTGAGGCGGCGAAAAAGCACGATATGACCCTCCTCAAAAGCCCGAAGGAGACGAGCGAGCTCATCGTGAACGCCATATCGAAGCTCAAGGACGTGCTCGCGCCCACGATAACCCGCCACGGAGTCTTCGTTGAGATCTACGGCGAGGGACTTCTGATCGTCGGCGACAGCGGGATCGGCAAGTCGGAGGCCGCAATCGAGCTTATAAAGCGCGGACACAGGCTCATTTCCGACGACGCTGTAGATATAAAGCGCGTAGATTCCACCACGCTCATGGGCTCGGCTCCCGAGCTTATCAGGAACTATATAGAGCTTCGCGGCATTGGCGTTATCGACGTGCGCCGCATATTCGGAATGGGAAGCGTCAAATGGGCTGAAAAGATAGACCTTATCGTCCAGCTCGAGACCTGGAAGCCAGAGACGCAGTATGACAGGATAGGAAACGAGTATAAGTATATGGATATTCTCGGCGTTAAGGTGCCGTATATCACCGTACCCATCCAGCCCGGCCGCAACCTCGCGGTAATTCTTGAGGTAGCGGCTATGAACAACAGGCAGAAGCGCCAGGGCTACGACTCCGCGAAGGAGTTTACCGACAGGATAGACCACTATTTTGACAGTCTGAGCGAGAACTGATATGACGTACAGAGAGCTTATAGAGGAGCATAAGAAAAAGTATCCCGGAGCGGAGGCGCGGGGAAATGAGCCGATGAGCGCCCATACAAGCCTCAGGATAGGCGGCAAAGCGGCGTCATACTTCGAGCCCGCCTCGGCTGAGGAGCTTGAGAGCATTATCTTATCCTGCCGCGCCGGAGGACTGAGGTGTTTCGTCCTCGGGAAGGGGTCTAACGTCCTCTTCGCGGACGGGGAGCTCGAGCTCGCCGTGATCAGTACGTCGGGACTTTCGGAGATAAAGACCGAGGGAGAGACGGTCACCGCCGGGGCGGGAGCGGCGCTATCCAAAATTGCGTCGGCCGCTCTTGCCGCCTCGCTCACAGGGCTTGAGACGCTTCACGGCATTCCCGGCTCTCTCGGCGGAGCCGTATATATGAACGCGGGAGCCTACGGAGGCGAGATAAAGGACGTCTGCGAGAGCGTGACCGTTGTAGAGGACGGAGAAATAAGGGAATACGCGCGCGATGCCTGCGATTTTTCATACAGGCACAGCGTTTTTGAGGAGAAGGACGCCGTTATCGTATCCGCCCGGCTCCGGCTCAAGCCGGGAGATCCGGACGAGATAAGGGCGAAAATGCGCGACCTATCCGAAAGACGCAGGGAGAAGCAGCCGCTCGAGTTCCCCTCTGCGGGAAGTACCTTCAAGCGCCCGGCCGGCGATTATGCCGCCCGCCTTATAGAGGCAGCGGGGCTAAAGGGCAGAGCGATAGGAGGAGCGCAGGTATCGGAAAAGCACGCGGGCTTTTTAATTAACCGCGGCGGCGCGACCTTCGACGATTTTTACGGCCTAATGGAGACAGTCAAAAAAGAGGTATTCGAGCACTCCGGTATCCTTCTTGAGCCGGAGGTAAGAATAATTAAGTAACGAAAAGGAGGCGGCAGGGTGGACATTCTTATTATTTCGGGTCTTTCCGGCGCGGGCAAGAGCCGCGTGGCGGCAGCCCTTGAGGACCTTGATTTCTATTGCGTGGATAATATGCCGGTAACGCTTATCCCGAAATTCGCGGAGCTCTGCGTTGCAACGAGGGGCAGATACGAGAGGGTCGCCCTCGTTACCGACGTGCGGAGCCGTGAAAGCTTCGACGAGCTTTTCGAGTCGCTCGACGAGCTTTCAGCCCTCGGCCTTGAATACAAGATACTCTACGTTGACGCAACTCTTGATACGATAGTCAAGCGCTATAAGGAGACCCGCCGCCGCCACCCGCTTTCAGGCGAGGGCCTCAGCCTCGTAGAGGCCGTACAGCGTGAGATGAAGATGCTGGAGCCCGTCCGCAGAAGGGCCGACTACGTTATCGATACCACGGGGCTTACCCTCGGAAGACTTCAGCGAAACCTTCTGCGCATATTCGGCGGCGGCGGGGATTACAAGATCAAGGTCACCGTTATGAGCTTCGGATATAAATACGGGATCCCGATCGAGGCGGATATCGTGTTCGACGTGCGCTTCCTGCCAAATCCCTTCTACGTTGCCGAGCTTCAAAATAAGACGGGTCAGGCGAAGGACGTTGCGGACTACGTTTTCAAAAACGGACAGGCGGAGGAGTTCCTGCGCCGCTTTGAGGGGCTTTTGGAGTACCTTCTCCCGAATTACGAGGAGGAGGGCAAGCTTAGCCTCACCGTTTGCATTGGCTGCACCGGAGGCAGGCACAGAAGCGTCGCCGTATCCGAGGCGATTGCAAAAATGTTCTCGGAGAAGGGCTACGCCACCGAGTGCATCCACAGAGATGTGGATAAGGGATAAAGAATAAGAGAGGGGGACGGGAACCCGTGTCGTTTTCCTATGAAGTAAAAACCGAGCTTTGCAGGGCGGATATAGGGCCGAGGACGATGGCCGCCGCCCAGGCTTACGGGGTCCTGCTCTTTGCCAATACGTTTTCACCGAGAGAGATCCGCATCGTGACCGGGAACGCCGATCTTGCGTCCCATTTTACGCGGCTTTTCAAGAGAGCCTTCGGGCTCGAATTCGATTCCGTATCCGGCGACGGAGACAGAAAAAAGAAAGTATTCTTGATAATAGACGAAGCTAAGCTTTCAAAGGTGTTTTCGACCTACGGCTACGAGGCGGAAAGCCTTACCGCTTTGCATATCAACCTCGGCGCCCTCGAGGACGAGGGGGCGAAGGAGAGCTTCCTGCGCGGCGCCTTTATGGCGGGCGGCAGCGTTACCGACCCGGAGAAAAGGTACCATCTCGAGCTCTCTACCACGCACCCCTTCGTATCGAGAGAGCTGCCAGCCCTTTTAAGCGATATGGGCTTTGATTCAAGGCTCGTGCGGCGCGGGCAGAACTACGTCACCTACTTCAAGATGAGCTCGGTGATCGAGGATATGCTCACAAAGATAGGCGCTCCCGTCGCAGCAATGAAGATTATGAGCACGAAGATAGAGAAGGATATGACGAACTCCGTAAACAGGCGGGTAAACTGCGACACGGCGAACGTGCTCAAAACCGTGGTCGCGGCGGAGGAGCAGCTCCACGCCGTTAAAAGGCTGCGCGAGGCGGGAGCCTTCGAGGCTCTGCCCTTAAAGCTTCGCGAGGCAGCCGAGGCGAGGGAGCAGAATCCCGAAATGAGCCTTTCGGAGCTCGCGGCGTTTATGGGGCTTACAAAATCCGGCCTCAGCCACAGAATGAAAAAGCTCACCGATCTGGCTTCCGAGCTTAGCTAATACTTTCGCGAAAGGAGAAACAATGGCGTTTGCGCATCTTCACGTACATACGGAGTATTCGCTCCTTGACGGAGCAAACAGAATAAAGGACCTCGTGGCCCGCGTAAAGGCCATGGGTCAGACCGCCTGCGCGATAACGGATCACGGCGTTATGTACGGAGCCGTAAATTTCTATAAGGAATGTAAAAAGCAGGGGATAAAGCCGATAATCGGCTGCGAGGTCTACGTCGCCCCCCGCACACGCTTCGATAAGGATCACCAGCTTGATTCGGAGCGCTATCATCTCATCCTCCTTGCAAAGAACGAGACAGGGTATAAGAACCTCTGCTATCTCGTTTCTATGGGCTTTGTAGAGGGCTTTTATACGCGCCCGAGGGTGGATATGGAGCTTCTGAGAAAGTACCACGAGGGGCTTATCTGCCTCTCCGCCTGCATACAGGGGATAGTGCCGAAGCTTCTTATACAGGACAGGTATCAGGACGCGAAAAAGGCCGCACTTGAGTTCAGGGAAATATTCGGGGCAGACAACTATTACCTTGAGCTTCAGGACCACGGGATAAGGGAGGAGAAGAAGGCATCCGCCGCCCTTATAAGGCTCTCAAAGGATACCGGAATTTCCCTCGTAGTTACTAACGACGCGCACTATCTCACGAGGGACGACGCTTACGCCCAGGACGTTCTGATGTGCATACAGACGGGCAAAACGGTGGAAGATGAAAACAGGATGCGCTTTGACTCCACCGAGCTCTATATGAAGACAGAGGCGGAGATGCGCGCTCTGTTCCCCGACTGCCCTGAGGCCGCGGACAATACCGCAAAGATCGCGGAAAAATGCACGCTCGAGTTCGAGTTCGGGCGATACCACCTGCCGGAGTTCAAGCTTCCGGAGGGCGAGAGCGACGCCGCCGTGTATCTCCGCAAGCTTTGCGAGAAGGGCATGCTAGAGAAATACGGCCCCGACCGCGAGGACGTAAGGCGTCAGCTCGATTACGAGCTGAATATGATAAACAAGATGGGCTTCACCGACTATTTCCTGATAGTTCAGGACTTCGTGGGCTATGCCAAGGGGGCGGGGATACCCGTCGGCCCCGGAAGGGGCAGCGCCGCGGGAAGCGTCGTCAGCTACTGCCTCAATATAACCGAGGTCGATCCGATAAAATACAGCCTCTTCTTCGAGCGCTTTTTGAACCCGGAGCGAGTAAGCATGCCGGATATAGATATGGACTTCTGCGAGCGCAGGCGCGGCGAGGTTGTGGACTACGTCAAGCGCAAATACGGGGAAGACAGGGTCGCCCAGATCATAACATTCAATACGCTAAAGGCGAAGAACGCCGTCCGCAGCGTTTCTAAGGTAATGGGTCTCAGCTTCCAGGAGGAGAACGAGATAGCCAAGGCTATCCCGAACGCCCTCAAGATGACGCTGAAGGAGGCTCTCGAGATTTCAAAGAAGCTTCGGGATATGTACGACGGGGACGAGCGGATAAAGAAGGTCGTCGATACCGCCATCGCGATAGAGGATATGCCGAAGGACTCCGGCACACACGCCGCCGGAATCGTAATTACGAAAAACCCCGTGCATACCTACGTGCCCCTTGCACTCTCGAAGAAGGACAACACCATAGCCACTCAGTATGTTATGACCACGCTTGAGGAGCTCGGACTTCTCAAGATGGACTTCCTCGGGCTGAGAAACCTGACTATAATCGACGACGCGGTAAAGGACATAAGGAAAAAAGAGCCCGGCTTCGATATAAGAAGGATACCGGACGACGATATCGCCGTCTACGATATGCTGGCCGCCGGAAGAACAAGCGGAGTTTTCCAGCTTGAAAGCGCGGGTATGACGGGAGTCTGCGTCGGACTCAAGGCGAAGAGCATAGAGGATATCACGGCCATTATCGCCCTGTACAGGCCGGGGCCGATGGACTCGATACCGAGATTCATAGACTCGAGCCAGCACCCGGAGAAAATAACCTATAAGCACCCGATACTTGAGCCGATACTGAACGTGACCTACGGCTGCATCGTGTATCAGGAGCAGGTCATAGAGATATTCCGCCGCGTTGCGGGCTTCTCTCTCGGGCAGGCGGATATGATCCGCAGGGCTATGAGCAAAAAGCATCAGGACGAGATAGAAAGGGAGAGAGCAGCATTCATAAACGGAGATCCGGCAAGAGGTATCGCCGGAGCCGTCGCGAACGGAGTGCCGGCGAAAACGGCCGAGAGCATATATAACGAGATACTCGACTTCGCAAATTACGCCTTCAACAAGGCGCACGCCGTGAGCTACGCGATCGTTGCCTATCAGACTGCGTATTTAAAATGCCACTATCCGAGGGAGTATATGGCGGCTCTTATGAGCTCCGTTCTCGATCTTCCGGACAAGGTCGCTGAGTACACGGCGGAGTGCCGCGAGATGGGGATAAACATTCTGCCCCCGGATATCAACGAATCACGCACCCGCTTTGCCGTAAGCGGCGGAGATATACGCTATGGGCTCGTCGCCGTAAAAAACATCGGCTTTAAGTTTATAGATAACGTGATAGCCGAGCGGGAGTCTGGCGGAAAGTTCACCTCGTTTGAAAACTTCTGCCGCCGTATGGCGGAGACGGATCTTAACCGCAGAGCGGCTGAGAGCCTTATTAAATGCGGCGCCTTCGATTCCCTCGGCGCTAACAGGCGCCAGCTTATGCAGGTTTGCCCCCTCGTTATCGATACGATAGCCGACGAGGCGAGAAGAAACGTGGATGGGCAGATGGATCTCTTCGGCGCATCGGGAGACGAGAGCGGCACGAAGAGAGACAGCATAACCCTTCCGAAAATAGAGGAGTTCTCCGTTCAGGAGAAGATGATAATGGAGCGGGAGGTAACGGGTCTCTATCTCTCCGGCCACCCGATGGACGGCTACAGAAGCAAAATAAAGATGATAAACGCCGTGCCTATCGGCAGGATAATCGAGGACTGCGCCGAAAACGGCGGAGAGGGCAGCTTCGGAGATAACGACGAGGTGACTGTCGCCGGGGTCGTCTCCGCCTCGAAAACGAGGCCGACGAAAAACGGCTCGCTGATGGCATACGTTACCGTTGACGACGGAACGGGCAGCATTGAGACGCTCTGCTTCCGCCAGGTACTCGACCAGAGCGGCTCTTATCTCAACGCCGACTCCCTAATAAGCATAAGGGGCAGACTCTCGATAAGGGATGAAAAGCCTCCTCAGATAATGGCAAACGAAATTAGACCGCTCTCCGATCTGGACGCTCAGCCGGAAAAAGCGGCGGGGAGGGAAAGCGCCCCGCAAAAGCCGCCGGAGCAGAAGGAAAAGAAGTTATATCTCAGGCTTCCGTCCGCGTCCGACGGGCGTATGGAGAAGCTGAAGCTTATTCTTAATATGTTCCCGGGCGAGGAAAAGCTCGTTCTCTACTTTGAGGATACGGGCAAAAGAGCCGGGACAAGCTGCATCATCCACAAGGCTCTCGTTAATGAGCTTCGCGAGATGTTCGGAGAAGAAAACGTAGTGGTGAAATAAGAATGCGATATTTATACCCGGAACTTGAAGAAAGGGAGGCAGGCTCGCTTCCGAGCCTCGCCCTTGCCCACGTGGGCGACGCCGTATTCGAGCTGATGACGAGGACGATGCTCGCCTCGCGTGGAAAGGAGACGGCGAATAAGCTGCATAAGGCCGCCGTAAAGCTCGTAGCGGCTCCCGCCCAGGCAAGGGCGGCGGAGAAGCTCGCGCCTCAGCTTACCGAGGAGGAGCTCGGAGTTTACAAGCGCGGCAGAAACGCGAAGGTCAACTCAGTCCCGAAGGCGTCATCCGTAAAGGAGTACCACGAGGCGACGGGGCTTGAGGCGCTTTTCGGCTGGCTCTATCTGAGGGGCGAGCGCGAACGCCTTGAGGAGCTTTTCAGGTTAGCTGTGGAGGAAGACTGATGGCGGTTGACGTAATATTCCTCTCTGAGCTTGTCCGCGAGCTTGCGGGCGCTCTTGAGGGCGGAAAAATTGAAAAGGTTAATCAGCCCTCGCGGTCTGAGCTTATCCTGACCGTCAAGGCGGGCGGCGCAAGGCGCGACCTCTATATAGGCGGCATCGGAAGCGGGGGCAGGATATGCCTTACTGAGCGGGAGTACGACAGGCCGAGTGAGCCGCCGATGTTCTGCATGCTCCTAAGAAAGCACCTCGTCGGCGCGAGGATAACTTCTTTAACGCAGACAGAGGGCGAGAGGATAGTCGAGCTTTTGCTCGACGCACCCGGAATGTTCGGCGAGGGCGAAAAGCGCAGGCTCATCATCGAGCTTTTCGGCAGGAACGCGAACGCCATCCTGACAGACGGGGATGGGATAATAACCGACTGCCTCTACCGCTCCGGCGGGGCAATGGAGGATAGGGCGATACTTCCAGGAATGAAGTACAGATATCCCGATAATCTCCACCCGATACCGCAAACGTCAAAGCTCCTTGAGGAATATATAAAGAGCGGGCTGAACAGCCCCTCGGCATTTATTGACGGCTACTATGGGGAGAAGTCCGAGGAGGAGAGACGCCGCAGGCGCACGGGCGATATCTCAAAGCGCGTAAAAACGCTGAGAGACAGAACTGAGCGCAGGGTGGAGGCTCAGCGCGAGGAGCTTTTGGAGACCGAAAAGCGCGAGTATTACCGAGAGTGCGGAGATATTATAACGACGAATATTCACGCGATGAAGAAGGGGCAGGGCGTTTTAAAGGCCTTTGACTACTATTCAGAGGACGGCTCTGAGCGTGAGATAAAGCTCGATCCGCTAAAGACGCCGCAGGAGAACGCAGCGGCATACTATAAGAGCTATACGAAGCTTAAAAACGCGGTCACACACCTGACGCGCGAAATAGAAAAGGGCGAGAGGGAAGTTTTTTACCTCGACAGCGTGCTGGACGAGCTTAACCGCGCTTCCACTCTGCGCGAGGTTACGGGAATAAAAGAGGAGCTTGAGGCTGCGGGAGTCATCCGCTCCGGCGGCGGAAAGAAGAAGGAGCTCGGAAGGCGCGAAGGGCCGATGAGGTTTATCTCGTCCACGGGCACGCTTATAAGAGTGGGGCGCAATAACCTTGAAAACGACCGACTGACGCTTAAGGATTCGGCGTCCACCGACGTATGGCTCCACGCTCAGAAGATACACGGGAGCCACGCCGTTATTTCCTGCGCCGGCTCTCAGCCTGATGAGGCGACACTTTCCGAGGCGGCAAGCCTTGCCGCGTGGTTTTCCCAGGGCAGGGACTCCGGCAAGGTGCCGGTAGACTACGCCCTCGTGAAGCACGTTAAGAAGCCCTCGGGAGCAAGACCCGGGATGGTTATTTATACTAATTACAGGACGGTCATCGCGAGACCTGACGGGGAACTCTGCGATAGATTGAGACAGAAATGATGGACAGAGAAACTTCAAACGAGATAATAGAAAGACTTGAGCGGGAGTACCCGATAGCGGAATGCACGCTCGACTATAACGAGGCATATCATCTCCTCGTATCCGTACGCTTAGCCGCACAGTGCACGGACGCAAGGGTCAATATGGTGACCCCGGCTCTCTTTGAAAGATACCCGACGGTGTACGAGATGGCGGAGGCAGAGATCGAGGACGTTGAGGAGTACATACGCTCCACCGGCTTTTACCATGGGAAGGCGAGGGACATCGTCGCCGCGGCTCAGATGCTCGTTTCGGAATATAATGGGAAGGTGCCGGATAATATGGAGGACCTTCTGCGTCTTCCGGGCGTGGGGCGCAAGAGCGCGAACCTTATCCTCGGCGACGTGTACGGAGTGCCCGGCAGCGTGGTGGTGGACACCCACTGCATAAGGCTCACGGGCAGGCTCGGCTACCACGAGCTTAAGGACCCCGCGAAGATAGAGACAGTGCTTCGCGATATCCTGCCGCCGGAGAAGGCAAACGATTTCTGCCACCGCCTCGTTATGCACGGAAGGGCTGTGTGCGATGCGCGCAAGCCCGCCTGTGAAAAATGCTGCCTGCGTGACCTCTGCCGCTACTATTCAATTGGGAGATGAGCCAATGTACCGACCCTTAGCAGATGAGATAAGGCCCCTTACCCTCGACGAGGTGTACGGTCAGAAGCATATACTGGGCGAAAACGGCCTTCTCAGGCGGATAATTGCCTCGGGCAACGTGCCGAATATGATATTCTACGGCCCTTCAGGCTCGGGAAAGACTACTGTCGCCAATATCATAGCGAAGGAGACAAACCGCGAGCTGAGGCGGCTCAACGCCACCACGGCAAGCCTTTCGGACGTTAAGGACATAATCGCCGAGCTTGACAGCTTTCTTGTCCCGAACGGAGTGCTCCTTTATCTCGACGAGATACAGTATTTCAATAAAAAGCAGCAGCAGAGCCTGCTTGAGTTTATCGAAAACGGAAAGATAACGCTGATAGCCTCAACAACGGAGAACCCGTATTTTTACGTATATAACGCGATACTGAGCCGCTCCACCGTGTTCGAGTTCAAGGAGCTTCCGCCCGAGGAGGTGGAGAAGGCTGTGCTTCGCGCCGTCGCCAAGATGGAGGAGCGCCTCGGTACTCCGGCAAAGCTCGAGGACGGAGTGAGCGCGCATATCGCCGCTTCGTCCGGAGGCGACGTGAGAAAGGCGATAAACGCGGTTGAGCTTCTTTTTACTGCGTCGAAAATACGCGGCGGGTATATTGAGATAACTCTTGAGGACGCCGTTTTAGTAAGCCAAAAGAGCGCGATGCACTATGACAGGGACGGGGATCAGCATTTCGACGCCGTATCCGCCCTTATGAAATCTCTCCGTGGCTCTGACCCGGACGCCGCCCTGCACTACCTTGCGAGAACGCTTTCGGCAGGCGATCTGCCCGGAGCCTGCCGAAGGATAATGTGCTCCGCCTCCGAGGATATCGGCCTTGCCTACCCGCAGGCCGTGCCTATCGTCAAGGCGTGCGTCGACGCCGCCCTGCAGCTCGGCCTTCCGGAGGCCCGTCTGCCGCTCGCCGAGGCCGTGATACTTCTTGCGACCGCACCGAAGTCCAACTCCGTCGTGATGGCGATAGACCGGGCGATGCGCGACGTTGAAAAGGGCAAGGCGGGCCCCGTGCCGCGCGAGCTCCAGAACGTCCACGCAGACGGTACGGGCTTTGAGCGGGATCAGGGCTATAAATACCCGCACTCATATCCCAACCACTGGGTAAAGCAGCAGTATCTGCCCGATAACCTCGTCGGCACGAAATACTACGAGTACGGCGACAATAAGAACGAGCAGGCTGCGAAAAAGTATTGGGACGGGATAAAGGGGGAGGACGGCTGATGGATATCCGGGTCGGCGACGTTCTGAAAATGAAAAAACCCCACCCCTGCGGCTCCGACCGCTGGCTCGTAACAAGGGTGGGAGCGGATTTTAAAATGCGCTGCCTCGGCTGCGGCCGGGATATTATGAATACCCGCGCCAAGGTCGAAAAATACGTCAGGAAAATAGAGAGAGAGGGGAAAGACGGTGCTTCACTTTGAATGCGACTATACGAGGGGCGCGCACCCTAAGATAATCGAGCGCCTCGCCGAGACAAACCTTGAATCCACGCCGGGATACGGCGAAGACGAATACTGTGAGGCTGCAAGGGAGAAGATACGCGCCGCAGTCGGAAAAATGGACGCCGCCGTTTATTTCCTCGTCGGCGGCACTCAGGCGAACGCCGTCGTCATCTCACACCTTTTAAGACCCATCGAGGGCGTTATCTCCGCCGACACCGGCCATATAAACGGCCACGAGGGCGGAGCTATAGAGGCAAGCGGGCATAAGGTCATAACTATCCCCGGAGAAAGCGGAAAGCTCTCCGCCCGGGCTGTGAGGAGCTACCTCGAGGGCTATTACGCCGACGAGGCGTGGCCGCATATAGCAAGGCCGGGAATGGTTTACATAAGCTTTCCGACGGAGTACGGAACGGTATATTCAAAGGCTGAGCTTGAGGAGCTCGGCGCCGTCTGCCGCGAGTATAAGCTTCCGCTTTTCATAGACGGGGCGAGAATGGGCTACGGGCTCGCCGCCGAGGGCGGCGACGTGGAGCTTTCCGATATCGCACGGCTTGCGGACGTTTTCTACATTGGCGGCACGAAG
Organism: uncultured Eubacteriales bacterium; assembly: GCA_900320765.1. Classification (GTDB taxonomy): domain Bacteria; phylum Bacillota; class Clostridia; order Oscillospirales; family Oscillospiraceae; genus RUG626. Next base: position 316 of record ONTN01000017.1, on the reverse strand, counting down.
GTCGGCGCCCTGTTCGGAGAGGCCGTAGTTTTCCCCGATCCGGACCTTTCCCGCGATTTCTTTACGATAGCCAAGCAGCACGGAGCCGTGCTCGCGAAGGGCAGGCTCCTCGGCATACAGTTCGATGCTCTTTTTTCGCACGGGCTGTATTTCAAAATTGGAAAAAACGCGGTGGACAGAGCTTCGGAGCTCAAGAAGGCGCTTTCAGAGAAGGGATACAAGTTTTATATAGACTCTCCTACAAATCAGGTTTTTGTCGTTATGGAAAACGGACGCCTCGCCTCACTCGGGGAAAAGGCAAGTATATCCCGCTGGG
>ONTN01000168.1 GCA_900320765.1 uncultured Eubacteriales bacterium | reverse complement strand
GGTTGCGGCCGAGAATGTCGAGCATGCTCGGCAGGGCGGAGGTACGCATAACTGAGGTGTCCTCGCCGAGGGGATTCAGAATTCTGTAGAAATCGCGCAGCGGGCTCTCGGCGGGAATGCCGATCTTATCAAGGCTGGAAGGGGAAACGAAGGAGTAGGTTATTATCTCCGAATAGCCGTTCGCGCGGCAGACGGCTCCGAGCGCTCTCTCTGAGAGCTGGGCGGGGCTGTACCCGCCGACAGAGGCGGCGCCGCCCTGCAGCGTGATCGGGATATTGTTGTATCCGTAGAAGCGGGCGACCTCCTCGGCTATGTCGGAGTAATGCTCAACGTCGCCGCGGAAGGAGGGAACGTGTATATCCTCGCCGTCGAGGGTAAAATCAAGCTTTTCGAGTATGCGGCGCATCTCGCTCTCGGAAACGTCGGTGCCGAGAAGCCCGTTTATCTTCTCGGGCTCGAGCTTGACTACGGTCTGGGCGGGGGGAGCGGGGAAGACGTCGACGACCCCGTCGACGACCTCGCCGCAGCCGAGAAGCTCAACGAGCTCGCAGGCGCGGTTAACGGCGGCCATCGTGTTCATAACGTCGAGCCCCTTCTCAAAGCGGCCGGAGGAGTCGGTGCGGGTGCCGAGAGCGTTCGAGGTGCGGCGGACTGAGGGGCCGGAGAAGTTCGCCGCCTCGAAGAGGACGACTCCGGTGTCTCCGATTATCTCGCTGTTCGCTCCGCCCATAACTCCGGCTACGCAGACGGGCTTATTCTCGTCGCAGATGCAGAGCATCGAGGTCGAAAGGGCGTGGGGCTTACCGTCGAGCGTCGTGATGCTCTCGCCCTCGCGGGCGGTGCGGACGACTATCTTCCCGCCCTCAACGCAGGAGAAGTCGAAGGCGTGCATCGGCTGACCGTACTCGAGCATAACGTAGTTAGTTATGTCAACTATATTCGATATCGGCCTTACGCCGCTTGCTCTGAGGCGGCGGCGCATCCAGCGGGGGCTGGGGCCGATCTTTACGTTTTTGACAACTCTCGCGGTGTACCTCGGGCAGAGCTCGGGGTTTTCTATCGTAACGCTGACATAGTCGGAGGCTTTGCCGCCCGCGCCCTTTACGACCGGGGTGTGCAGCTTGAGCTCCGAGCCAAAGGTGGCGGCGGCCTCGCGTGCAAGGCCGATAACGGAGAGGCAGTCGGGTCTGTTGGGGGTTATCTCAAATTCGACCTGGGTATCGAAGGCGCCGATAAGCTCGCGGATATCCATTCCGACCTTCGCGTCCTCCTCGGTGATGATCCAGATCCCGTTCTCGATCGCGTCGGGAAAATCGTGGGTATCGAGGCCGAGCTCGCCGAGGGAGCAGAGCATACCGAGGCTTTCCACCCCGCGCAGCTTGCCCTTCTCGATCTTCTTGCCGCCGGGCAGAAGGCTCTTGTGCTTGGCTACGGGGACAAGGTCGCCCGCGTGTACGTTCTGCGCGCCGGTCACGATCTGAACGGTCTCGTCGCCGGTGTTTATCTGGCAGACCCAAAGGTGATCTGAGTCGGGGTGGCGCTCTATAGCCTCCACGCGGCCGACGACCACGTTTTTGATCTCATCCTTCATAGAGGCGTAGGTCTCTACCTTGGAGCCGGAGAGGGTCATCGCCTCCGCAAATTCCTTATCGGTAATGTGTCCGACGTCGGTGAACTCACCGAGCCATTCTCTTGAAAGTATCATCTCTCCACCTCCTTAAAACTGCTTGAGGAAACGAACGTCGTTCTCGAAAATAAGGCGCATATCGCTAATGTTGAAGCGGCGCATCGCAAGCCTCTCAAGGCCAAACCCGAAGGCCCAGCCGGAGTAGACCTCGGGGTCGATGCCGCTCATCTTCAGAACCTTCGGGTGCACCATTCCGGCACCCAAAAGCTCGATCCAGCCTTCACCCTTGCAGACGCGGCAGCCGACGCCGCCGCACTCGTGGCACTGAACGTCGACCTCGCAGGAGGGCTCGGTGAACGGGAAGTGGTGGGGGCGGAAGCGGGTCTTCGTGCCCTTGCCGTAAAGCCCCTCGATAACGGTGTTCAGCGTGCCCTTGAGGTCCGCCATCGTAACGCCCTTGTCGATAACGAGGCCCTCGATCTGGTGGAACATCGGGCTGTGCGTCGCGTCGACCTCGTCCTTTCTGAAAACGCGGCCGGGGGCGACGATGCGGATAGGCAGCTCGTGCGTCTCCATGGCGTGCACCTGCATTCCGCTCGTCTGCGTGCGGAGGAGCAGGGTGGAGTCCTCGGTGAAATAGAAGGTATCGCCCCAGTCACGGGCGGGGTGCCCCTCGTCGGTGTTCAGCCTGTCGAAGTTATATACGCTCTCCTCGATCTCCGGCCCTTCGAGGACCTCAAAGCCCATGCCGATAAAGATATCCTTCATCTCGTCAAGGGCGATATACATCGGGTGCTTGTGCCCGAGCTCCGGCTTCTCGCCGGGGATAGTCACGTCAAGAGCCTCTGCCTCGAGCTTTGCCTCGAGAGCGAGCCGCTGGGCGGCCTCCTTCGCCTCAGCAAGGCTCTCCTCGATAGCCGAGCGCACCTCGTTTGCGAGAGCGCCCATCTTCGGCCTCTCCTCGGCGGAAAGTCCGCCCATCTGCTTTAATATCGCCGTGAGCTCGCCCTTTTTGCCGAGGTACTTGACCCTCAGCTCCTCGAGCTCGGCCGCTCCCTTCGCACCGGTAAGAGCGCAGAGCGCCTCCTCGCGTATTTTCTGAAGCTTCTCTCTCATATTATCATCTCCAAAAGAGTAATGTACATTAAATGTAACCTCATCCACCGCGCAAGCGCGGTCCCCCTTCCCCTGTGGGGAAGGCTTTTAGATGAGTCCGCCGAAGGCGTGAAGCGATTTAGAAGGCTTCCCCTTGGGGGAAGCTGTCACGAAGTGACTGATGAGGTGGTTCTTTCTCACACATTTAAATAATATAATCCAAATCGCGGGAATTGGCAAGAGTAAAGTTGCCGATTGCGGGGGCGCGGCGAGGCGATTTTTATACAGATTTCAAAAGGCTTGCAAATTGGTGAATAAGTAGTAAAATGATCGTATGGTTATGGTCGCGTAAATAATCGGTAACAAAAATGTAACTTTTTTTGTAAAACCCATTGACAACGGCCGTACCGCTATGCTAAAATGCCGATAACAGGGGATGACAGTCCCTTGCTTCGCGTTTTCCATGTACACAAGTGAGATTTTCATTATGGCTTGGCGGATCGTCCGCCGGGGCTTGAGAGTCTTCATTATGTATGTGTACGGCGGAGCTGATATCGGAGCCGCCCGATCCGGCATCGTGATCTCCGCCGTACTCCTCCTTAATAACAGGGGGAGGCGGGCAAAATCTTCGGTGTACGCGCCGAGAGGCGTTTACATATAACCAAGTGTAGTAATTTATTTTTATAAGGAGGAAACACTACATGAAGACCCTGAAAAAGACCCTGTGCCTGGTTCTGGCTCTCGTCATGGTAGTTGGCACTCTCGCTGTCGCGGCTTCCGCTGATGTCGCTCAGCCTGTAGATAACTTCGCCAACTATAAGGATGGAGCCGCAGCCAAAGCCTCTCCCTATGCTGAGGCTATCGACGTAAACCTCGGACTTGGCATCATCAACGGTGTATCCAAGACTGAGCTTAAGCTCGACGGCACCCTCACCCGCGCTCAGGCTGCAAAGATCGCTGCCTACATCAAGAACGGCGAGAAGATAGCTGAAAAGCTTTCTCCTGCCTCCAGCTTCTCTGATGTTAAGGCAAACTCCTGGGCTTCCAAGTACATTGCTTGGGCTTCCAGCGATGACGTTGCAATTCTCAACGGCGTCGGCGGCGGCAAGTTCAACCCCGGTGGCGATCTTACCGGTTATCAGTTCCTCAAGATCCTTCTCAATTCTCTCGGCTATGGCCTTGAGAAAAAGAACAGGCTTGACATGCAGACCGGTGAACTTCTCGAATATGTTGTCAACAGCTACACCGGTTCCAACTGGAAGACCAAGGTATCCCTCGATGCCGCAACGATCGGCCTTGGCGACGGTCTTGACTCTTCTGTTGATCTTGACAACGCTCTTACCCGTGCTGAGGCAATGGAGCTTGTTTATGAGGCTATCAAGCTTGCTCCTGCCGGAAAGATTCAGTATAAGCTTGGTTCCAAGGACACTGATACTGATGCTTATGGCCGCAGTGTTGTTGTTAAGACCAATGCGAAGGACGGTAACAAGGTTATTTCCTCTGCTTATCCCGAGAAGCCCTTCTACACCTACGAGGCCGCTGCTGCCACCACGCAGAAGGCTATAATCGAGGCCTACAACAAGGACAACAAGGCTGAGATCGTTGGTGCCGCCGCCACCGCTG
>ONTN01000137.1 GCA_900320765.1 uncultured Eubacteriales bacterium | reverse complement strand
GATAACTACCTTTGCCCAGCCGGCGCACGATATCGTAAAATGCGCCTTTGAGCTTCTGGTGGGGCTCATAAACAAAGATGAGACCCACCGCCACGTGACCTTCCGCCCCTCGTTTAGGAAGCGCGAATCCTGCTGATGCCATATAATAATAAAGCGCCCGCCCTGATAAGTCAGGGCGGGCGCTTTATTAGTTTTACAGGAAGTTTTTATTAAATGCCTGGGGCAGGAGGTTTTTGAGATTGTAGCTTACGTATCTTCCGTCGGAGCGGACGCAGAGGACCTCGATATTCGGCGAAAACTCGCTTAAGACCTGGCGGCAGGCACCGCATGGCACGCAGTAGTCGGCGGAGTCGGCGTAGACGGCGATGCGGCGAAAAGCGCGCTTCCCCTCGCTTATCGCCTTCGTAACGGCGACGCGCTCGGCGCAGATCGTGGCGCCTAAGGCTGCGTTCTCCACGTTGCAGCCGGTGTAGACCGTGCCGTCTGAGCATTCGACGGCGGCGCCGACGCTGAATTTGGAGTAGGGCGCGTAGGCAAAGCCGGCGGCCTTGACAGCCGCGCTGATGAGTTCTCTGTCTGTCATTTCCTTTTACCTCCTGACATCGATTGTTGATTACAGATCAATTTTCCACCCGCCGATGTTTCCGAATATGCCGGAGATCGAGGGATCCATTCCGGAGACGACTCCGGGGTGGGTGAATACTGCGCGGCGCTTATAGGCGATCGGTATTATCGCCCTGTCGTGCGCGGCGTACTCGCAGAGGGCGCGGGCGGCCTCCCGCTTCGCCTCGGTATCTGGGGCGGAATGTATGGCGGCGAGCAGGGAGTCATACCCGCTCGCGTGACCGTAGTTTATCTCGCCGCCGGCGCCCAGAATGGCGGAGAGGTCGAAATCCGGGGTGAGCCGAGCTTCACCGAGATATATATCGAAGCTCCCGCCCTGGAGGGCGGCGATATACTCCCGGTAGGACAGCTCCTTTAAAGTGACGCTGAAGCCCTGATGCGAGAGAGTGGAGTGTATCGCGCGGGCCGCCTCAAGGCGGTAGGGGTTCTCGCTATTTACGATAAAGGTGATATTGATGTTCGAGAGTCTGCCCGATACGTCCCAGAAGCCGTCGTTATCCGTATCCTGGAGTGAAGCGGCTATCGCGAGCTCGGTAAAGTCAGCCGGGCTTACGCTGAGCTCAGCCTCCCAAGAGTGGTCATAATAGCTCAGAAGCGGATCGAGCACGAGAGGGGCGGGGGTGACCGCGCTGCGGAAATAGTCCTCCGTGAGATCCTGATAGTCGAGGAGGCAGGCGATGACCCGGCGCACGTCGGGGTCGCGCATAGCGCCCTTCGAGGTGTTTAGCCCGAGATAGATGAGGTTCGAGGTCTCGAAATACCTCGTCTCATAATCTGAGTGTATGTTGAGATCGAGGACGGAGAGGGGATCGCGGTCAAGAAGGTCTATGCGCCTCGCGGAAAAGTCCCTCGAAAGGTTATACGAGGCGACGTTTGTGAGATATATCCTCGATACGGGCAGGGCGCTGAAATCCCTGTGCATATAAAACGCGGTCATATAGGTGGAAACATCGTAGGAATGAAAGACATATGGCCCGGTTCCGTCCGGCGGTGACTGATCCGAGGTGCCCGACCGGATTATGGGCAGGTCCAAAAGGGCGGGAAAGCCGTAGTCCGTATCCTTGAGCACTATACGGACGGTGAGATCGTCGGAGGCGGTTATTGCGCGGATATTTTTGAAACGCGAAGAGTATTTCGAGCCGCCCGCCGCCCTGTTTACCGAGTAGACGACGTCCTCCGCCGTGAGTATTTGCCCCTCGTGGAAATAAACGTTCGGCTTAAGCTTGAACACGTAGCTGATGCCGTCCTCGGTAGACCAGCTCTCGCAGAGGACGGGCTCGGGCTCGAGGTCGGCGCCGATCCGGAAAAGCCCCTCGAACATAAGGCTCATCAGGGCCTCGTTCGTCACGTTCATACCGTAGAGCGGGTTAAGGGAGCCTGCCGGATCGTAGCAGAGGGAGAAGAGCTTATCGGCCGGGCTGTAGCCCGTGTCCTCCTCGTCGGAGGGCTCGTCCGGGGTCTCCGGCTCCGGGTTCTCCTCGGCCTGCTTCGGCTCTTCGGAATTATCTGCCGGATCCTCGGCCTTGTGCTGCGCGCAGCCCGCAAGGGTAAGGAACGCCAGTATGAGCGAGAGAAGACGGATATGAAGTTTTTTCAAATTACCGCCCCCCATTTTTAATGAATAATGAATAATGAATAATGAATAATTGCGGAGCGGCAAAGCCGCAATTTAAATCGTCCGCTTCGCGGACACAATAATTATTAATTATTAAGTCTTAAGTCTTCAGTATTAATTAAATCCTCAGTCGTCTCTGCCGCAGCATTCCTTGTACTTGAGCGGGCGGGAGCCGTCCGCCTTCCATTTTCCGCAGGGGCAGGGATCGTTCCTTCCGGGCTTTTTCGCAACCTTAACGGGCTGCTTTTTCACCGTACCGTCTCCGCCGGCGCCGCCTGCTACGGCGTTTTTCGCGACCGCCTTGCGCTCGATGGGGGCCTCCTTCTTCACTCTGACGGTGAAGATGCGGCGGACGACCTCCTCCTTGATGCCGTTTATCATAGCCTCGAACATCTCGTAGCCCTCGCGCTTATATTCGTCGACGGGATTCGTCTGCGCGTAGGCGCGGAGGGTTATGCCCTGCCTCAGGTCGGCCATGGCGTCGATATTATCCATCCAGTATTCGTCCACGACGCGCAGGAGCACCACCCGCTCTATCTCGCGGAGCATCGGGGCGCCCGTGGCGGGCAGGGTGCCGAATTCCTTCTCGCGGCGGGCGTAGACCTCGTCCGCCTTCTCCCTGAGCCTTTCCTTAAGCTCCTCAGCCTCCGTGGGCAGGGAGTAGACCTCGTCCTCCGTGATGAAGAGGCCGATAAAGGGCTTTACGGCCTCGCCGAGATCGACCCCGTGCTCTGTCACGTTGGAGTTCACCGAGGAGTCGATAACGTCGAGTATCATCTGCTGAATATTTCCGCTCACGTCCTCGCCGTCGAGCACCCTTCTGCGCTGGCCGTAGATGACCTCGCGCTGGGTGTTCATAACGTCGTCGTACTCAAGGACGCGCTTGCGGCTCTGGAAGTTGCGGCTCTCAACGTTCTTCTGGGCGTTCTCGATAGCGTTCGAGAGTATTTTCGCGTCGATAGGCGTATCCTCGTCGAGCCCGAGAGCCTCCATCATGCCCATAACTCGCTCCGAGCCGAAAAGGCGCATGATATCGTCGGTCAGCGCAAGGTAGAAGCGGGTCTCGCCCGGGTCGCCCTGTCTGCCTGAACGGCCGCGGAGCTGGTTGTCGATTCGCCTTGATTCGTGCCGCTCCGTGCCGAGCACGAAGAGACCGCCGGCCTCGCGTACCTTCTCCGCCTCCGCCTTCGTCTCAAGCGAGTAGTCGGCAAGCTTCCTCTGGAAAAGCTCGCGAGCCTCGAGCACGGCCTCGTTTTCGGTGTCGGCGTAGCCCGTAGCCTCAACGATGACAGCCTCCTCGTAGCCGGCCTTCCTCAGGTCTGCGCGAGCCATATATTCGGCATTACCGCCGAGAACGATATCGGTGCCGCGTCCCGCCATATTGGTGGAAATGGTGACGGCGCCGTATTTTCCCGCCTGGGCTATTATCTCTGCTTCACGCTCGTGCTGCTTCGCGTTCAGAACATTGTGAGGAACTCCGGCGCGCTTGAGGAGGGAGGAGAGGTATTCGCTCTTCTCGATCGACACCGTGCCGACGAGGACAGGTTGCCCCTTCGCGTGGCAGTCGATAATCTGCTGTATTATGGCGCGGTTCTTGCCTACGTCGTTTTTATATACCACGTCGCCGTTGTCTATCCTGATAAGCGGCCTGTTTGTGGGTATCTCGACTATGTCGAGGTTATAGATGGCGCCGAACTCCTCCTCCTCGGTGAGAGCCGTGCCCGTCATTCC
>ONTN01000040.1 GCA_900320765.1 uncultured Eubacteriales bacterium | reverse complement strand
GAACATCATCAGGCCCAGCACGCCGAGGCACGTCACGGCAATGGCCAGCAGCGAGAAGACCGAAAGCAGGAACAGAAGAGCGCACATGGAAAAAAGGGTCGTGGCGCAGGAAACGATTCCCGCTGCAGCCACTACATTCAGGATGATTGAAATCACCCGATGATCCCGCACAACGGCGAGAACCCGTCCGGCAATCAGGGTCAGACCGATTGCAACTCCGGCCTGCGGCAGCAGCGTTATTCCGAGGTGCTTCTTTATGTTGTCGCTCGTATGCGTCATGGCGCAGCTCACATATGCGCCCGAGATTTTTCCGAGGGAACGGAATATTATGTAAATCACTCCGATCAGCAGGACGAGGGGATTCGATAGCACTCTGAGATCGAGCTCGGCTCCGGACAGGACGAAGAAGAGGATATTGAGCGGGGCTGTCCAGCGCTCGACCCTCTCCATAAGCTCCTGGCTCGTGGAGCAGATATTGCAGAACACGGTGCCCGTCATCATAGCGACGAGAAGCAGTGAAAAGCCGAAGTGGACCCCGCCTATCTCGAACTCTATCATACTTATACCGACGACAAGGAAAACCGCGGCGATGGATATCGACATACGCTTGCTGCGAGAATGGAAGAACTTTTCAATGAAGTTCAGAGCTATTCCCGCGAGCGCGCCCGCGCCGAGAGAAAGTACGATCTCAATTATCGGCTCGACAACGACTCCTACTACGCTGAGCGCCCCGACCTCTATAGCTCGGGAAATACCGTACGACAGGGAGAAAAGCATAAGACCCACCGCGTCGTCTATTGCGACAACCATAAGCAAAAGCTTGGTGAGCGGTCCCTCCGCCTTGTACTGGCGGACGACCATAAGGGTCGCGGCGGGGGCGGTAGCGGCAGCTATCGCGCCGAGGGTGATCGCGGAGGAGAGGCTTATAACGTGAGGCGCGATAAAGTGGAGAGCGATCAGGGCGGCGTCGACGACAACTGTCGTCAGCACGGCCTGAAGTATACCGACGGTTATCGCCTGCTTTCCCATATGCTTAAGCTCAGATACGCGGAACTCGTTTCCTATGGTGAAGGCGATAAAGCCGAGAGCCGCCTGGCTTATCAGCTTATAGTTTCCCACGCTCTCAAGAGTGTGAAATCCGAGATAGGGTATTTTCAGAAGCCCGAGCGCAAACGGTCCGATGAGAAGCCCGGCGATCAAATACGCCGTTACCGCCGGGAGATTTGCGATCTTGGCAAGCCGGCTCATTAGCAGCCCGGCTATCATAGCCGTTGCTATAAGAATCAGGGTTTCCTGCATAATATCAACCTCTTTTTTCTTTTTCCAATTCGCTATCATACCATAAAAAGAAAAAGTATCAAGCGGCAAAAGGAACGAAAAAACGCCGTCAAAAGGCGGCGTTGTGGTTAACATTTACTTTGTTTTCAGCGCCCTCATCGCGTTCAGGACGCAGAGGACGAGAACCCCTACGTCCGCAAATACGGCTTCCCACATCGTTGCGACGCCAAGGACGCCGAGAACGAGGACGGCGGCCTTGACGGCAAGGGCGAATATGATATTCTCCCGGACTATCCTGTTCGTTCGGCGGGATATGTCGATAGCCTTCGTGAGCTTGTTAAGGTCGTCGTCCATAAGCACAACGTCGGCTGCCTCTATGGCGGCGTCGGAGCCAAGGGCGCCCATTGCGATACCGAGATCCGCGCGGGCGAGGACGGGGGCGTCGTTTATCCCGTCGCCGGCAAAAGCCACCTTGCCGTTCTGACTTTTGCTTCTGAGCTCGTCTTCAATGTGCTTCACCTTATCGGCGGGCAGGAGCTCTGTACAAACGCTGTCGAGCCCGAGCTCCGCCGCAACGCTCTCTCCCACCTCAGCGCGGTCGCCCGTCAGCATTACCGTGCGTATGCTTCTTTTCCTGAGCTCGGATACTACCGACGCGGCCTCCGGCTTCACCTCGTCGGAGATAACTATATGCCCGAGGTAATTGCCGTTCTCCGATACATGAACGACCGTTCCGGCGGCGGATGCCTTGGCGCACTCTATCCCCGCCTCCTCCATCATAAGGGCGTTTCCCGCTCTCACAATAGAGCCGTCAACAACAGCGCTCACTCCACGGCCGGAATGCTCCTCGACCTTCTCCACTCGGGCTCTGTCGGGCGCTTTCCCGAAGGCCTTTCTTATGCTCTCGGCTATCGGATGGGTGCTGTCGCACTCCGCATGGGCCGCGCGGTCTATCAGCCGCCCATCGTCCGCGGCAGCGGGGGCTATTCTCGTAACGGTGAAGCTGCCCTTTGTCAAGGTTCCGGTTTTGTCGAACACCACGGTCTCCGTTTTGCCGAGGTCCTCAAGATAATTCGAGCCCTTTATAAGTATGCCCTGTCGGCTTGCTCCGCCTATGCCTCCGAAAAAGCTGAGCGGAACGCTCAGGACAAGAGCGCAGGGGCAGCTTATTACGAGGAAGGTCAGCGCCTGATGTATCCACTTATACCACTGCCCGTCAAAAAGCGGGGGTATCACGGCAAGGAGGACCGCTCCGGCAACAACGGCGGGAGTGTACCACCTTGCAAAGCGGGTAATAAAGCTCTCGCTCCTCGCCTTGTTCGCGGAAGAGTTTTCAACAAGGTCAAGTATCTTTGAAACAGTCGATTCTCCGAACTCCTTCGTCGTGCGCACCCTCAAGGTAGCAGTCATATTTACAGAGCCGGATATAATTGCTTCGCCGGGGTGAACGCCGCGAGGAAGACTCTCGCCCGTGAGCGCGGCGGTATCGAGGGAGCTTTCGCCCTCTATTACCTCTCCATCTATCGGAACACGCTCGCCCGGCTTTATTACAATAACGCTGCCGACGGGAACCTCCTCCGGGTCTGTCTCCACTATCCCGTCCTCAGTCTCAAGGTTTGCGCTGTCCGGTCTTATGTCCATTAAGGCGGCTATGCTCTTGCGGCTTTTGCCGACGGCGATATGCTCGAAAAGCTCTCCGACCTGGAAAAAGAGCATTACGAAAACGGCCTCGGGGTACTCGCCTATGACGAAAGCTCCAACCGTCGCGAGCGCCATAAGGAAGCTCTCGTCAAACACCTGCCCCTTGAGTATGCCCTTTACCGCCTTTAAAATCACATCATACCCAACGATAAGATAAGGCACGAGGTACATAAGAAGCCTCGGTATGCCCTCAAGCGGAATGAAATGGCAGGCTATAAGAAGTGCGGCGGCGGCGATTATTCTTATAAGCGATTTCTTTTCCGATTTTTTCATTTTACGGAAATCTCAAAATCGTCGTCGATCTTCTTGCCCACCCTTGCGATCTCGCGGACTATGGCGGTCTGATCCTCAGCCTCGGTCTCGAGCGTGAGCTTCTGCGTCATAAAATTGACGGTGCAGGCATTGACCCCGTCAAGCTTTTTGACGGCGTTCTCTACCTTCGCGGCGCAGTTCGCGCAGTCGATCTCTATCTTATAGCTCTTCTTCATTTCCGTTTCCTCCTCAAATCTCTTCAAGATGTTCTTTGGCCATACCGATTATTGTGGTTACGTGGTCATCGGCAAGTGAATAATAAACCGTCTTTCCCTCGCGGCGGGATTTAATGAGCCTCGCTCCCTTGATTATTCGAAGCTGATGACTTACCGCACTCTGGCTTGCGCCAAGCACCTCCGCTATGTCGCATACGCACATTTCGGATTCAAACAGCACGTACAGTATCTTTATGCGGGTAGAATCACCGAAAATCTTAAATAACTCCGCAAGGTCGAAAAGCTCATCCTCATCAGGCATCTTGCCCCTCACCCTGCCGACGACGTCGTTATGCAGAACGCGAACGTCGCAAAGCTCGGTGCCGTTCTTGTCTATCATCCTCTCACCTCCCAAACATATGAACATCTGTTCATATGTTCATAATATCACGTATTCTCCGTTTGTCAAGGGGGAAAGTAAAAAATATTGCCGCGGCCTTCCGGTCGCGGCAATATGCTATAATACTAATCTACCCGTTTATTGGAAACGAATTGATAGCCGTCCTCCGTCGGTCTAAGCACGAGGATGGATTCTTGCTTTGTGAGCGAGTCGTAGTATCTGAGCTCAAGGGTCTCCATATCCGCCCGGCGGGTGCACGAAGTGAAGACGGGAATAACCACGTTCGTATCAGAACCCACGCCGTAGTATGCGTCATACTCGGCTAAATAGACTAAATCGTTAAGATATACCTTGTTCGTATCCTCAAGTCCAATTCCGATATACTTGCGAAGCACCCTGTCCATTTCAGCGCGCGGTATTTTGCAAATATCAAAGTGAAGCGCTTCCTCGTCCCAAATCTCGCCGAGCTTTTGAAGCTCCTCTTCGCTCAGCTGATACCTTCCCTCTTCATGAAGTCCCTCGCGGAAGAGAACGTAGAGATCGACGTCCTCCGGCTTTTCATATTCGCTTGCGAGGAACATACATCTTATGCTCAGCGCTTCTGCGCCTTTGAACCACGAGGTAAAGGCCGCCAAATCGTCCTCGTTCAGCTCGCCCGGAATGAGCGGAAGGCGGACGACGCCGGGCTGTAGCCGGACGCCGAAGGCGAGGTAGGCGTCGTCCGTTCGCACGGAGACGATGTAGCGCCCGCCGGGCGCGGCGTTTTGCAGGATATAGGTCTGAGCCTCAAGACCGGATGGAGTTATAAACTCAAGCGGCTTTCCCGTGAAGGTATCGTAGATGCTGTACGTGCCGCTCTTTTCGACCCCGCCCTCATATAAGTGGAATGGCACGGTGTCATTTCCCGGGTCGACAGTCAGAAATTCGACGGCATCGCCCATAAGAGCAGGTATGTCGTATTCCGAAATGAGCGTTGCCCTTATCGAGTTATCCCCGCTCGTTACGGTGTATTCCGGCCATGAATAGTATTCATCTGCCGGTACTACGGAGTAGATCGACCAGATGAAGGTTCCCTTCGGGTTTCCGCTGAGATTTACGAGCCAAAGCTCGCCATCGTTATCCAAAAGGAAGTATTTATCGGTGAGGTACATATAGCGGGTATTCTCGCCGAGAGTCGGGCTCGCGTCGATAAGGAAGCTCGAGAGCAGCATACTCTCCCACTCCTCATTGGAGTACGGAACTTCTTTCCATAAAAGCGAGAGGTCTGAATCGGAGCTCATCGAATCCGTAACCTCGCCGGTATCCCTGATTATGAGCTTAAATTCCGATTTTCCAAAGCGGTAAATAAACCCCGAATCGTCCGCAGGGAGGGCGGAGCTGAACGGGGTCAGATACACGAGACGAGAGGAAACGTAGTCCCCGAGCGGCGCGTCCACCGGATCGTTTTTCTTGACCTGGCTCGTCAGGAACAGGACGGCGGCGGCGACGAAGGCTAAAAGCACGGCAAGGATAATCCAGAACGCGGGCTTCTTATAGCTCAGAACCGACTTTACTCGCTCCATATCGCAAGTCTCCTTCTATAATAATGCCGGCTTAAAAGCCAAGCGTATCGTTTACGAGGATAACGCATATCCTGCCCTTGTGCTTTGAATAGCGGGTTATCAGAAACTGGCAGCATATCGTGTCCGGCGATTTGCAGTTCATGCAGGAGCCGGTTTTTGCGCAAGGCGTCGAGAGCCCGAAGCGCTGGGCATTTATCGTGGCGGCGACGTTCCTCGCCCGCTTCATAGCGGTGTCCGTATCGGGCGTTATCTTGTTCATACCCACGATGAAAAGGACGTGCTTCGGTCCCTGAGCGATAGCGGAAACCCTGTTCGCGTTCCCGTCGATATTGACTATCACTCCGTCCTCTGTCATGGCGTTCGCGCTCGCGAGAAACCAGTCCGCGTCGTAGGCGGCGAGCATCGCGGCTCTCTTATCTTCATATGCGTCGCGGTCGATAAATTCGTAGTTCCCGCTTTTCAGCGCGGCGGTAAGTCCGATCTCGTGGGCGCTCATGCAACCGCCCATCGTGACTGAGCTCCCCTCCGGGATAAGCTCGAGGGCCTTCTTCAGCGTCTCCTCCTTCGTCGCGGCGTAGTACCCCGTCATATTTCTGGATTCGAGCCCCTTTATGACCTTCGCGGCAAGAAGCTCATTGCGTTTTATAATATTCTCATTCATGCGTTTTCCCTCCCTTGAGGATATTATATCACGCCGTAAACCGCGGCGCAACGAAATAAGGCGTCCGCTTTTCGCGGACGCCTCATACTTAAGAGATTATTATTAAATCATTTTTGGCGGGGGCGTGTACCTCGTCAAAAATACCTTTCAGGCCGCAAACGTGCGGCGCAGCCGTGCGCTGCAGCGGACTGCAAGCTCAAATGAGAGCCCAGCAAAGCGGGTCTCATTTGAAATTTTAATACATTCCGCCCATATCGGGATTTGCGGGAGCGGCTGCGGGAGGCTCTGGGATATCGGCCACGAGGCTCTCGGTGGTGAGTACGACGCTCGCGACTGAGGCGGCGTTCTCAAGAGCGGAGCGGCAGACCTTGGTGGGATCAACAACGCCGGAATCTATCATATTGCCGAACTCCTCGGTAGCGGCGTTGAAGCCGAAGTTCACGTCGGCAGAGCTCTTGACCTTATCGAGGATAACAGCGCCCTCAAGTCCGGCATTCTCGGCGATCTGCTTTATGGGAGCATCGAGAGCCTTCGCCACGAGAGCAACGCCGGTCTTCTCATCGCCGGAAACGGTGGAGAGGAGCTCGGAAACGGCCTTGCCGGCTACGACGTAGGCGGTGCCGCCTCCGGCCACGATGCCCTCCTCAACGGCGGCGCGGGTGGCGTTCAGGGCGTCCTCCATACGGAGCTTCTTTTCCTTCATCTCGATCTCGGTGGCGGCGCCGACCTTGATAACGGCAACTCCTCCGGCAAGCTTCGCAAGGCGCTCCTGAAGCTTTTCCTTATCGTACTCGGAGGTGGAGACCTCGTACTCGGCCTTGATCTGAGCTACTCTGGCGGCGATGGCAGCCTTGTCTCCGTTTCCGTCGACGATGATTGTGTTCTCCTTCGTGCTCTTTACCTGACGGGCGGAGCCGAGCATATCGAGGGTGGTGTCCTTGAGCTCCATGCCGAGCTCGGAGGAGACGACCTCGCCTCCGGTGAGGGCGGCGATGTCCTTAAGCATCTCCTTGCGTCTGTCGCCAAAGCCGGGAGCCTTGACGCAGAGGCAGTTGAAGGTGCCGCGGAGCTTGTTGAGGATTATCGTGGCGAGAGCCTCGCCGTCGACGTCCTCGGCTATGATAACGAGCTTGCGCCCGGTCTGAACGATCTGCTCGAGAACGGGCAGAACCTCCTGGATATTGGAGATCTTCTTATCGGTGATGAGGATGTAGGGCTCGTCGTAAACGGCCTCCATCTTCTCGGTATCGGTCACCATATAGGGGGTGATGTAGCCGCGGTCGAACTGCATTCCCTCGACGACCTCGCTGTAGGTCTCGGCGGTCTTGGACTCCTCAACGGTGATGACGCCGTTCTGTCCGACCTTCTCCATCGCTTCGGCGATGAGCTCGCCGATATGCTCGTCGCCCGATGATACGGCGCCGACGCGGGCTATGTCCTTCGCGCCGGTGACAGGCTGGGAATTGGCCTTCAGGGCGGCGACGGCGGCGTCTACAGCCTTCTGGATGCCCCTGCGCATAATCATCGGATTTGCTCCGGCGGCTACGTTCTTTATGCCCTCGTGGATCATCGCCTGAGCGAGGACGGTGGCAGAGGTGGTTCCGTCTCCGGCGACGTCGTTCGTCTTTGAGGCGACCTCCTTGACGAGCTGGGCGCCCATATTCTCAAACGGATCCTTGAGCTCGATCTCCTTCGCGATCGTAACTCCGTCGTTCGTGATGAGGGGCGCGCCGAACTTCTTGTCGAGGACTACGTTCCTGCCCTTCGGGCCTATCGTTAGCTTTACGGTATCCGCAAGCTGATTTACTCCGTTTTCCAGATATCTGCGGGCTTCCTCGCCGTACGCAATCTGCTTTGCCATTATTATGATCTCCCTTCCTTATTCGACTATCGCGAGGATATCGGACTGCTTCACAATCGTGAGCTCCTCGCCGTCAAGCTTGACCTCGGTGCCGGTGTACTTTCCGGTAATAACGCGGTCGCCGACCTCAACTTCCATAACAACGTCGACTCCGTCGATCACACCGCCGGGTCCGACTGCGATAACCTCGTACACCTGGGGCTTCTCCTGAGCCGCCGATGTGAGGATTATGCCGGATTTTGTCGTCTCCTCAGCGGCTACGCGCTTCAGAATGACTCTGTCGGCCAAGGGTTTCAATGTCATTTTGCATGCCTCCTATATTAAATACAATAATAAACCATTTTGGCACTCTTTGTTGCCGAGTGCTAATTTACCACTATAGTCAGAGAATGTCAAGTGGTCTTTCGCTATTTAATAAATATTTCACAAATTCAGGCGGTGACTTCCGCGCCTCTTCTCGCGGCGAGAAAGGCGCTGTGCTTAGGAAAAATGAAGTTCACGGCGCGGGGCACTAGCTTCATAACGGCCTTTTTCGTATGCAGAGCCTCGCCGTCCACGTTTACGACGAACTCCTCCTCCGCCTCTGCCGTAAGCTTCCTGCCGCAAATATGGCGGATGAGCTTTGGGTGCTTTTCCCATTTGCCCTTTGAGTAATCCCCGAGGACGGCGGCGAGCTGGAAAACGTTTACCTTGTTCACGATAAGGATCTCAAGCTCCCCGTCGTCTGGTACGGCGGTAGTGGTCGGGCGGAAGCCGTTTCCGTAATACTGGCCGTTGCATACGCAGGCGAGGGCGAATTTCCCGCTAAGCTCCCCATCCTCCGTTGTAAAGGTAAAGCTTCTGTTAATGCCCTTAAATATATTCGCGACCATACTCGTTATATACGCGGCCTTGCCGCCGATAATGGGAATGCTCGAATACCTGTGTACATCCGTTCCGATGCGGGCGTCTATCCCCACGGAGGCGATGTCAAGGCACTTTCGCCCGTTAACGTCGATCATATCGAGCGGAAGAGGCTCGCCCTCGATGAGCTCGGAAAGATCTCTGAACAGGGCGGTGTCGCCCTCAAAGCTCTTTATGAAGTCGTTTCCCGTTCCCGTAGGGAAATGGGTGACGGCGGCATTTGAATAGCCCGCCGCCCCGTGGGCGCACTCGGACAGGGTGCCGTCGCCCCCACAGGCGTAGATTCTGAGCTCTCCGCCCTTCAGCGCCTCGCGCTTGACCTTCTCCGCGGCGTCCATCGGTTTCTCCGTCATATAGATCTCGTACTCTGCAATCCGCCCGCTCATTGCGTCACGAATTCTGTCGCGAAGGTCTTCGCTATAGCCTCCCGCCTTGGGATTTACGATGAAAAGCTGTCTCATTTCCTTACCCCCGGCTTATTTGTAAATTTATAGTAGCCGCATTTTATCATACCGTTATACAGCTTTCTGACCTTCTGCGCCCTCATGCCGACGGTGTGCTCAAGCTCCTCGTCCGACGATATTATATAGATATCCCAGTCGGGAAGCTTTTTCGCCGACCTCATAAAGGCTGCGGCAAGCTCGCGGGCGGAGCTAATATCCAATAGTCTCTCTCCGTATGGCGGGTTCGTGACTATCACGCCGCCGTC
>ONTN01000021.1 GCA_900320765.1 uncultured Eubacteriales bacterium | reverse complement strand
CCGATCTGCTCGATGACGCCCTTGTTGAATACCGCGATCCTGTCGGAGAGGGTAAGCGCCTCCTCCTGATCGTGGGTAACGTAGATGCTCGTTATGCCGAACTCCCTCTGCATCTTCTTGAGCTCCTCGCGGAGCTGGACGCGTAGCTTGGCGTCGAGGTTTGAAAGCGGCTCGTCAAGGCAGATTATGGCGGGCTCGGTCACGAGCGCCCTCGCTATTGCAACGCGCTGCTGCTGTCCGCCGGAGAGCTGGGACACCGCCTTTTTAAGCTGCTCGTCCGACAGATCGACCTTCTTTGCTATCGCCCTCACCTTGGCGTCGATCTCATCCTTTTTCATCTTCTTGACCTTGAGTCCGAAGGCGATATTATCGTACACCGTCATCGTGGGGAACAGAGCGTAGCTCTGGAAAACTATGCCGATGTTGCGCTTCTCTATGGGCACATCTGTGATATCCTCGCCGCGGACGTAAACTCTGCCCTCATAGGGCTCGATGAAGCCGGTGAGGGTGCGGAGTGTTGTAGTCTTCCCGCAGCCGGACGGGCCGAGGAAGGTGAAGAACTCTCCCTCCTTCACCTCGATATTGATATCGTGAAGGGCGGTGAAATCTCCGAATTTAACCACTATGTCCTTGAGCTTTATCATGGGCTCCTGACTTAAGTTGGGCCTTTCCATGGGCTTTTCTCCTTGCCTGTATTTGTTGTCTTTTTTAAAACGTATGGCGAGCCATTTTGTGACTCGCCATGCCTGTTTTATCGGAGGGTGTTTCCCTCGATGGTTCAATTATTCAGCCTTCTGAGTGAGGGTCGCCCAGTCAAGGTTATCCCAGTCGGGCTCCGCAGGCGCGTTGTTATCAGCCCAGTAGAAGCCGAGGTTCGTCATAATGTTGGTCCATTCGGCGGTGTGGGCGGCAACGTACTCGGCATAGTTCATATCGGTGCCGGCAACGTTGTTAAGGGCAAAGTTCTTGATGGTGTAGATTGCGGGAGTGGTGGCATAGACAGCGGAAGCGGCGTCGGAGTTGCAGGGATAGGTATCCCACTCTTCAGCCCACGCAGCCTGCATATCGGCTCCGCCGAACCACTCGGCAAAGGCCTTGACCTGAGCGGTCTCGGCCTCGGTACGGCCGGCCTTGTCAAGGATTCCGACGTACTCGGCTATGTAGTAGGTGCCGTCGGCTATGTCGACGAGAGCCCAGTTCTCGGGCTCGAGTCCGCCCTTAAGGGGATGCTCAGAGCCATTTGCAGCGGCGTCGATCTGGCCGTAAAGCGCGGAGGAATAATACTCGGAGACGGCAACGTCGCCGCGGTTAAGCGGATCGAAGCCGTACTTGAAGTCGTCGCCGCCGGAAATGCCCTCGGCGCAGAACTTCCAAAGGGTCTTCCAGCCGTCAACGCTGATGCCTCCGGCGGGAGAGCTCGGATCGACGAAAGCATAGAGCATAGCGGAGTTGATGTTGGCGTTGGTCGTGCCGCCGACCTTGTTCTGGCGGTACCACTTGTAGCCGGAGTTGACTACGTCTGCCCAGTGCTCGAAGTGGAGCTCGGCGCCGTTCGTGCCGTACTCGTCGTTGCGGTAGAGCATAAGGATGTTCTGGATAACGATACCGTAAGCCTTGCCGTCATACTTGAAGTCGCCGACCTTGCCGGCCCAGGTGGGAGTCCAGTCAAGGAGGGAGAGGTTCTCATACTTGCCTCCGATTATCTGGCCCCAGCGGGTCTCGTTGAGTCCGAAGATAATGTCGCCGTCCTGCTTCTCGTTCGCGGCCTGAACGGCAGCGGAGTCGCCGGAGATAACGGAGTTATCGTCGATGCTGACGGTAAAGCCGGCATCGGCAGCCTTCTTTACGAACCACTCTACGCGGTCGGCAGAGTTGGAGTTGGAGTAAATGCGGATGGTATAGCTCGTGTCGGGCTCGACCGTCGGCGTGGTAGGATCGGTCGGAGTCGTAGGATCTGTCGGCGTCGTAGGATCCGTCGGCGTCGTAGGATCTGTCGGCTTGGGACCCTCTGTCTTAGCGCAGGCGACTATCGCAAACGCCATGCAAAGTGCAAGAAGTAAGCATATGATCTTTTTCATTTTTCCATTTCCTTTCTTATATGTTCTAAACGGTCATGTCTGAAAGAGCATACCTTATTATAGCATTGTTTTGTCAAAATGCAATAGTTTTTTTGGAAAAGTTTCGCGGTTAAATGTGCAAATTGACAAATCGGTGTTTTGTATTTTTTTGAAAAAAGCTTTTTATTCTAGCAAAAGTGTGCTATAATGATTATAATTGTCAAACATTGGATTATGGGGTGAACAAGTTGAGAAAAAATACCCTGATTTTCGGGAGAATATATAAGCACGATCTCATAAGAGTTCTGTATTTCCCGTTTTTAGCGGTCTGGCTCGAGCTTATCCTGCATATCTATATGCAGAACGATCTCAAGTATATGCCAATTTATATCCTTTTCGGTCTGTCGTTCGGCCTCGTGGTCGGCGCTCTTATGTCGCTTCTCAAGGGCAAGGCGGCGAAGTGGGTATCGAATATCATCTCATTTGCGACGGCGATCGTATTCGGAGCCGAGTTCGTCGCGAAGGTCATACTGCAGGAATATTACGGAGTCAGCATTCTCGGCACGGCAGCGGAGAACCATCTTGAGGACTATGCCGACAAGGTGTACGCCGCCATTGGGAACAATATCCTTATACTTCTCCTTATGCTCCTCCCGCCCATCTTTTTCTTCTTCTTCACTCTGAAGATAAAGCCACGCCGCTCGCCCTATGCCGTAACGGGTGCCGTGATCCTCGCTGCCTCCTTCCACATTTTTGCCCGCTGCAGCGTAAATCTCGTCGACTGGAAGACGGATTACGGCCCCGCGTATTATTACGGGAAGGACACCGGGCTCAACGAGCAGGTGGAGCAGCTCGGACTTATCACTATGCTGAGGCAGGACGTTCAGCACATATTCAAGCCCGCGGAGAGCGAGGGGCTTATAGACGACGGTCCCTCCGTCCTCCCCACCCCCGTCAATCCCAATCCGTCCAAGCCGTCTGACGAGCCTCAGCCAGACCCCGCGCAGCCGGACGATCCGGCAGTGCCGGTAAACCCGGACGAGCCGGTAACTCCCCCCGTCGTAATAGACCGCTCGCCGAACGTACTGAACGTCGACCTCGTATCCCTCGCCTCCGAGTCAAAGAACAAGGATATCAAGGATCTCGCGAATTACTTCAACAACCAGACGCCGACGAACAAGAACGAGTACACCGGAATGTTCAAGGGGTACAACGTGATATTCATTTCGGTCGAGGGTCTTTCGGGCTACGCTATCGACCCCACTCTCACGCCGACGCTTTATAAGATGCAGCACGAGGGCTTCTACCTCACGAATTTCTACACAGCCCTGCACTACACCTCTACCTCTAACGGCGAATGTCAGCATCTTCTCGGCCTCTATCCGAAGGACGGAAACCCGATCTCGATGAAGCGCTCGGGCGAGGTCAAGATGGACGCCTACTTCTCCCTCGCCCAGCAGCTTGGGCGAGAGGGGTACGTAAATCTCGCCTACCACAACAACGAGAATAACCTTTACGGCCGCGCCGCGAGCCACACTAACCTCGGCTACGATTACAAGTATATGGGCCACGGTATGGGCGGCGAATACTCAAACTCCGGCAAGATGCTCTGGCCCCAGCGCGACAGCTATATGGCGGAGATAACCACCGGGGACTATATGAACCTCTCCGCTCCCTTCAACGTCTACTATATGACGATCTCCGGCCACACGCCCTACTCCTGGAACTGGGTGGCGAAGCAGCATAAGGACGCGGTGGACTCCTACCCCTGGAGCGAGAAGACGAAGGCCTACGTCGCGACCGTTATCGAGTTTGACAAGATGATGGAGATACTGCTTCAGCGGCTCGAGGAGGCCGGAAAGCTCGACAACACCCTGATAATCGCGGCTCCCGACCATATCCCCTACTCCGATACCGACGTGCTCGACGAGCTCGCCGGCAGGAGCTTCGGCGCGAACGAGACGCTTGCGAAGAGCCTCTCGGAGAAAAACCTCGATACCGAGATCTACCGCTCCTGCGCGATCATCTGGTCGCACAGCATGAAGGAGCCCGTAGTCGTCGATAAGGTGACCTGCCAGGTCGATCTTCTGCCCACGGTCTCGAACCTTCTCGGCCTGAGCTACGATTCGCGTATGCTCGCAGGAAAGGACGCCCTCTGCGAGGACGAGGGAATGGTGATCTTCCACTCGAAGTCCTGGCGCACGGATTCCGGCTTCTATAACGCGCTGACGCAGACCTTCACCCCCTCCCCCGGCGTTACGATGACGGAGGACGAGCAGGCGGAATACGTCTCATATATGAAGAAGGTTGCCGCAAACAAGCTCAATATGACGGCGAAGATAATAGAGAACGACTTCTACGCCGCGATGAGAAAATATATAAACTAAACTGATCGGGCGGCTGCAATTTGCAGCCGCCCGATCTTTTATTATCTTTTATTGCGCCTGAGCGTTTTTCCTTGCCTTCGCGGCGGCTATTATCGAGCCTATCGCGCCGAGGGCAGCGAGGAAGTATGCAAGGCCGAGCTCGAGAGCTACGTCGCCCCACATCTCCGAATAGGTTATGACCTCCGGCGTCATCTTCATTGACTCGAAGATCGTAAGTCCCCACTCCTTGCCCAGCTCCTGATGAACGATGTAGCCGAGGCATATAAATTCCGAAACGGCTATCATTATCACCGTAACGACAATGCTCACGATAACGCCCTTCATCGAGCTTTTGCCCCTCGTTCCGGTAAACACACCGTATCCCAGATTCGCGAGGGTGAAGGTGACGAAACCGACGAGGCCGGCAATGTAGTTTAGCTGATAGAGTATGAAATAAAGGACGACGCCGCCGAGGGAAAAGAGAAAGGCTCCCACTATTCCGTTCAGCACGTTCTCATTTCTGGCGGGCTCGGGATTCGGCTGAGCTTTGTTCCCGAAGTCTATCTGCAACGGCGCTTCCGGCGTCTCCTGCGCCTTGGTCTCGCCCTCGAATTCGGTCATACCGCAGTACGGACAGGCAGTCTCGTCGGCATAGATCTGAGCGCCGCAGCTTTTGCATCTTTTTGTTTCCATATCTCGCTCCCCTTTTTATTTTTCTAAGCGGAATTATATAACCTTTACGGGAAATATGCAAGAAAAATCGGCGCGCATTTTATATGCGCGCCGAAGCTTTTACAGTTTTTCGGTTTTTATCTGCCGAAGCCGAAGTAATCCTCCCAGCTCTGTCCCGGGTTTGTGGGAGCAGTCTGCCCGTTCTGACCGCCCCTGAGATCTGAGTCGGTCACGGCGCTCTGATTCGTGTTCTCATCGAACACTATATCGAGCTCAAGGCTCTCGCCCTGGCCTATCGCCCCGCTCATACGGTAGATGCTGATCTTTCCCGCGTCGCCCGGGTTTAATTTTCTCAGTATCATCCTGAGCTCGTCAAGCCCGGAGGCGGACTGGCCGTTTATTCCGGTGATGATGTCCCCGGCCTTGACGCCGGCCTTTTCGGCGGCGGAGCCCTCGATAACGGAGTCGACTATAACGCCGTTCGGTATGCCATAAGTATTGATGACAGAGGCCTGATAATAGGTATCAACGTCGTAGCGGGTCATAATGCCTATGCTCGCCCCGGTGACGTAGCCCTTCTCAATAAGCTGCTTTGCGATATCGATGGCGTCGTTTATCGGGATCGCGAAGCCGAGTCCCTCAACTCCCTCGTCGGAGTATTTTGCCGTCACTATGCCGACGACCTCGCCGTTTGAGTTATATACCGGGCCGCCGGAGTTTCCGGAGTTTACTGCGGCGGAGATCTGGAACATATTGATGCTCTTATATGAGCCGGTATCCTCGTCCTGCGTGGTGATGACCCTGTCAAGCGCGGACACGATGCCGGGGGTCATGGAGTAGGTCAGCTCGCCGAGGGGGTTTCCGATGGCGTAAACGGTCTCGCCGACCTGGAGAGCGTCGGAATCGCCGAACACAACGGGGTTGAGCGTGAGGTCAGAAGCGTCGATCTTTATAACGGCGACGTCGTTCTCCTCGGAGTAGCCGACTATCTTTTCCGCATTAACGCTGGTGCCGTCCTCAAACATAACGGTGAGCTCCCCGCCGTAGCGCACGGCGTAGGAAATAACGTGGTAGTTCGTCATAATATAGCCGTCGGTGCTTATGACGAAGCCTGAGCCTGATACGGCGCGGGCGGTGGTCTGACCCCAGATGTTCGTGGTGTTTACCGAGGTGTTCACTCCGACGACCTGATAGTTGCAGGCGTCCTTATAGATAGCGTTCGCGCTCTTGGTTTCGCTGGATACCGTGCTGGGCAGTTCCCCGTCTGTATCCTGAACCGTTCTCTCTGCGCCGAGGACGACCTGGGTAGGCGCCTTCTCCTGGTTTGCCGTCATAACGCTCACGGTCGCGTAGGACGCGGCCGAGGAGGCTACGGAACAGGCAAGGACGATGGCTGCGGCTTTCAAAAAGCCGTGGCTCTTCTTTTTCTTCTCCTTCTTCTCAGCGGGCGCGGGAGTCTGGGAATAGGTCACCGCTCCGCCGGGGGAATATACGTCGCGCTCGGCGCTCGCCGCGCTCTCGTACCTGGGCTCGGACCAGCCGGAATTGGATACGGGGTACTCCCTCACGGGCGAAGTATATCTGGGCGGCTCGCTGAAAACCGGCGCCTCGTCGGACACGGGCTCATAGTGAGCCGTCTCCGGCTCCGAATAAACGGGCTCCGGCTCAGCCTCCGGTGTCATCGTCTCAGTCTCGGGCTCGGTGTTTTGAGCCGTTTCGTTTTCTCTCAGTTCATCGTCGTTATACATATAGATTTCTCCTTTTGGAAGAGTATTTTCAAATTACGGGTTAATAATATACAGTTTTTATTACGATTTCGTGAATAAAATAAAATTATTTTTTGAACATTTCATTTTCTTTTCCCGTAGGCACTTGAGGAAAACTTTTTCATTGACGGAAAGCCCGTTCTACTGTATAATACTAAAGTTAAATTGGTATAAAATTGTTATTTGGAGGATAAAAGCTATGGCAGAATGCACTTCAGATTGTTCGGCCTGCGGCTCTGACTGCGCCTCGCGCCGCGAGCCCCAGAGTTTTCTAAAGAAGCCCCATGAGGGCAGCAATATCCGAAAGGTCATCGCGGTCGTTTCCGGCAAGGGCGGCGTCGGCAAGAGCCTCGTCACCGCTCTCTCCGCCGTCAGCATGAGAAGGCGCGGCCACTCCGTTGCCGTGCTCAATGCGGATATAACCGGCCCCTCCGTTCCAGCCGAGTTCGGCATAAGGGAGCGTGCCGCCGGAACGGAAACCACTCTCTTCCCCGTTGAGACCTCGACCGGGATAAAGCTTATGAGTATGAATCTTCTCCTCGATCAGCCCACGGACCCCGTAGTATGGCGCGGCCCGGTCATTGCCGGAGTCGTTAGTCAGTTCTGGACGGACGTAGACTGGGGCGATGTTGATTATATGTTCGTCGATATGCCTCCCGGAACGGGCGACGTACCGCTCACCATTTTCCAGAGCCTCCCGGTTGACGGCATCGTGATCGTTACGAGCCCGCAGGAGATGGTCGGCGTCATCGTCGAGAAGGCCGTTAATATGGCAAGGCTTATGAACATCCCCGTTCTCGGCATCGTTGAGAATATGTCGTACTTTGAATGCCCCGACTGCGGAAAGCGGCACAGCGTGTTCGGCCCCTCCCGCCTTGATGAGACTGCGGCGGAATACGGGATCGGCGTCGCCGCCCGTCTGCCCATCGATCCGGTCTTCTCCCAGAAGGTGGACGCCGGCGAGATCGAGAGCGTCAGCGGTGACTGGCTCGACGGGCTTGTGAGCCACATAGAGAAAATATAATCGCAAATTAGAGGTAAGATACCATGGAAGTGGGATTTTCAAGTGAAAAATATCTTAAGATGCAGGCGGAGCATATAAAGGAGCGCATTGAAAAATTCGGTGGCAAGCTTTACCTCGAATTCGGCGGCAAGCTTTTCGACGATTATCACGCCTCCCGCGTCCTGCCCGGCTTTGCGCCGGACAACAAGATAAAGATGCTCCTTGAGCTGAAGGACAAGGCCGAGATCATAATTGCGATAAACGCGGCTGACATCGAAAAGAACAAGGTCCGCGGGGATTACGGGATCACCTACGATCTCGACGTTCTCCGTCTGGTGGACGCCTTCCGCGGTTTCGGGCTTTACGTCGGCAGCGTGGTCATAACGCAGTTTGCCGGTCAGAGCGCGGCCGAGGGCTTTAAGAAGAGGCTCGAGGCGCTTGGCCTCAAGGTCTATCTCCACTATCCAATCGAGGGCTATCCCGCGAATGTGGACAAGATAGTATCCGAGGAGGGCTATGGGAAAAACGAGTACATACTCACCTCACGCCCCCTCGTCGTCGTCACTGCGCCGGGCCCCGGCAGCGGAAAGATGGCGACCTGCCTCTCCCAGCTCTATCAGGATAAGAAGCACGGAGTCTCCGCCGGATACGCGAAGTTTGAGACCTTCCCGATCTGGAACCTGCCCTTAAAGCATCCGGTGAACGTGGCTTACGAGGCCGCGACCGCCGATCTTAACGACGTTAATATGATTGACCCCTTCCATTTGGAGGCGTACGGCGAGCTCACCGTAAACTACAACCGCGACGTGGAGATATTCCCTGTTTTGCGTGCCCTCTTCGAGAAGATATCCGGCGGCGAGAGCCCGTATAAATCGCCCACCGATATGGGCGTCAATATGGCTGGCAACTGCATTATCGACGACGAGGTCTGCAGAAGGGCAAGCAAGGCGGAGATAATAAGGCGCTACTTCGCCGCAATGTGCGCCAAGACGAAGGGGCTCTCCGACGGCGCCGACGTGGATAAGATAAAGTTCCTTATGAACAGCGTCGGCGTGACCGAGGCCGACAGGGACGCAAGAGCCGAGGCTCTCGCAAAATCCGAGGAGACCGGCGGCGAGCCCGCGATGGCGATTAAGCTTAATGACGGCAGGGTCGTTACCGGAAAGACCTCTCAGTTACTCGGCGCGGCGAGCGCAGCTCTTCTGAACGCTCTCAAGGCGCTCGGCGGGATAAGCGACTCGATACGCCTCATGAGCCCGAGCATCATCGAGCCCGTGCAGGATCTCAAGGTCAACCATCTCGGCGGCAAAAACCCGAGGCTCCACACTGACGAGGTGCTGGTCGCCCTCTCCATCTGCGCCGCCACCAATCCCGTAGCTGAGATCGCGATGCAGCAGCTTGAGAAGCTCAAGGGCTGCGAGGCTCACTCCACCGTTATTCTCTCTCAGGTCGACGAAAACCTGATGAAGAAGCTCGGCATCAACCTCACCTGTGAGCCCGTTTACGAATCAAAGAAGCTCTACCACAAATAATAAGGGAGGCGGGGAAAACGAACGTCCGTGAGCTTATAAGGTCAAAAATATCCGGCGAACGGCTTTTCCACGCCTATATAATCAGCGGAGGCAGCCCCGAGGACAGGGACGAGGCCGCGCTGTTCATCGCCGAGGCCGCGCTCTGCGAGGGCAGCCCCGCCCCATGCGGAAGGTGCAGGCACTGCGAGAAGGTCAAAAGCGGGATGCACCCCGATCTCGTTTTCGTTGAGCGTGAGCCGGACGCGAAGGAGATAAAGGTCGGCCAGATGCGCGCCGTGCGCTCACGCGCCTTCGTTCTGCCGAACGAGGCGGAAAGGAGCGTTTACGTCGTCCGCGACGCGGACACTATGCGCCTTGAGGCGCAGAACGCTATGCTGAAGGTGTTCGAGGAGCCTCCGGCTCACGCGATGTTCATCCTTTTATGCTCGAGCGCTGAGGGGCTTATCGACACCGTCCGCTCAAGATGCGTGGAGATATCGCTTCCGCCGAAGGGACGCGAGATCCCCGAGCTTGCCGAAAGGCTCCTTTCCTCAAAAACCGGATATGATATTATGAAAGCGGCCGTCGAGCTTGAGAAGCTTTCGAGGCCGGAGCTTGTCGATATGATATCTTCCATCCGCGAATGTGCCCTACGCGAGTACAAGGCCGGCAGGCTGAGCCCCGAAAGGCTCTCCTGCATATCGGCAGGTATGGACAAGGCCGAAAGGTTTATGGCGCACAACGTATCCGCCGGATATATCTCAGGCGTCGTGATGACGGCATTTATATAAATTGTAGGTGATCTAATGGCTGAAGTTATTAGCGTAAGATTTAAAAATAAGGGCAAGGTGTATTTCTTCGACCCGGCCGGAGTGACCGCGAAGCAGGGCGACAGTCTCGTCGTGGAGACGGCGAAGGGGCTTGAGTTTGCCGAGTGCGTAGCGGGCAATCACGAGGTGGACGACGCCGCCGTTCGCGCCCCCCTGCGCCCCGTCGTCAGGCTCGCCACCGAAGAGGACGAGCGCCGCGCCGCCGAAAACCGCGCGAAGGAGGCTGAGGCCTTCTCCGTCTGCAAGCGCAAAATCGAAGAGCGCGATCTTGAGATGAAGCTCGTTGACGTGGAGTTTAATTTTGAGGGGAACAAGATCCTGTTCTTCTTCACCTCTGACGGCCGCGTCGACTTCCGCGAGCTCGTCAAGGATCTCGCCGGGGTGTTCAAGACCCGCATCGAGCTTCGGCAGATCGGCGTCCGCGATGAGGCGCGTATGCTTGGCGGTCTCGGCATCTGCGGCAGGCCTTTCTGCTGCGCCCAGTTTCTCGATGATTTCCAGCCCGTCAGCATAAAAATGGCGAAGACTCAGGGCTTTTCCCTCAACCCCGCAAAGATCTCCGGAGCCTGCGGCAGGCTTATGTGCTGCCTTAAATATGAGGAGGACGCCTACGAGGAGCTCGTGAAGCTCGTGCCTAAGGTGGATTCCTTCGTCGACACTCCCGCCGGCAAGGGCTCGGTGATCGACGTGAACCTTCTGAAAAGCACGGTGAGGGTCAAAATTGACGATTCGAACGAGCTTATGATAAAGGCGTTTAGGGCGGACGAGATAACCGTCCTCGGCGGCAAGGCAAAGCGCGCAGAGTACCTGCAGCAGAAGGCGGAGGGAAAGATCCCCGAGGAAAAGCCCGCCGTCAAGCTCCGCAGAACGATCCCCGTCGTCCCAGTCGCTCCCGCTCCCGAGGCTTCGGAAAAGCCGGAACAAGACGCTAAAAAGCGCGGCGGCGGTCATAAGCCATCCCGCCAGCAGCACGTCCCCCAGCAGGAGAACCGCCCCGCCTCGTCAGATCCCTTTATAATGTCCGGCCCCCAGCTCCGTTGCGAAGCCCCTGATCCTGAGACTGACCATGGAGGACACGAATTCCTCGACGCTGACGCGCTTTCCGGTGATCGCCTCTGCCCTGCGCCGCAGGTACTCCGCTTCCATGATCTCTCCGCATCCGAGCACATCGAACAGCACGGCTTCCAGCCCGGTGAGCGACGTTCCTCTCTTCCTCCGCGCGAGCATTTTCTGCTCGGAAAGGTCCGTTCCGCTGTCAGATACGCCAAAAAAGTGCTCCACCACCGTATCCGGCGAGCACGCGACTGCCGCTCCCTGCGAGATCAGCAGATTGCAGCCGTCGCTCAGCCTGTCGCTGACCCTGCCCGGCAGTGCAAAGATATCTCTCCCCTGCTCCAGTGCCGCGTCCACCGTGATGACTGTCCCGGATCTTCTTCTGGCCTCTATGACAAGGACCGCATCCGCAAGGCCGCTGATCAGCCTGTTCCGCCGCGGGAACAGGGCAGTGCGCGGCTCCGCCCCGGGCCGCGATTCCGAGATCAGGCCGCCCTTTTCCCGGAGCATTTGATAGAGCTCCGTATTCTCCGGAGGATAGATCACGTCTACGCCGCATCCCAGCACGGCATACGAGCGCCCGCCCGCCATAATGGCCGATCTGCCCGCGATCCCGTCCACCCCTCTGGCCATGCCGCTGACGATGCTGACGCCCCGCAGCGCCAGTTTCTCCGAGAAGAGCCTTGCCTGTTCCCTTCCGTAGCCGGAGCAGTTCCTCGCCCCGACGATCGCCAGAGAGGGCTGGTCCTCAGGCGGAAGATCTCCTATATAATAGAGCGCGTACGGGCAGTCCGGGATCCCCCTGAGCCTTTCCGGGAAGAAATCGTCTTCCACGGACACAAAGCTGATCCCTCTTTCCGTGAGCCTCATGAGCTGATCCGGCGGCCACTCTCTTTTGGCCCGCTCGATCAGGTTCGCCTTTTTCACGCAGTCCGATTCCTTCCTCATCGTTTCGCTCAGGCAGATGCGGATCTCCCCTTCCGGCATATGATAGACCTCT
>ONTN01000114.1 GCA_900320765.1 uncultured Eubacteriales bacterium | reverse complement strand
TGGAGAAGGCAAAGAGCGTCGACGTTATGAGCTACGATAACCCGGACTTCTACTCGAGCCTTGAGAACGCGAACCGCGAGGCCGGAATGCGCCCGATGCAGATAATGAGCCAGGCGAACACGGTGATCTCGATAATCATCAGCATGATAAGCTATATCGCCGTGATCTTCGCGGCGAGCAGAGTGGCGCCGCTCATCATAATTATCGCCGCCGTGCCGACCGCCGTTATAAACTTCATATACCGCAAGAAGAACGTTGACTACATAATGCGCCGCTCGAAGGCGAGGCGGCAGATGGAGTATTACTCCACCACGATAACTGACAAGGACCTCGTGAAGGAGGTCAGAATGTTCTCCCTCGGCGACGTGCTGATAAAGAAATACAGCGAGACCTTCAAGGGCTATTTCTCCGGCCTCAGAAAGCTGAAGGTGCAGGAATTCCTTTGGATGATAGGCGCAGCCCTCGTTACGAACGTGGTCTACTGCCTCTTCTACATTTACCTTGCCCGAGGCGTATATAACGGCGCTTTTCAGGTAGGCGACTTCTCGCTCTACTCCGGGGCGGTCAACACCCTGGGCATACAGGTGGGCAACTTCATCGTTACTACGGCCTCGATCTACGAGGGAACGCTCTTCATCGACAACCTGATGCGCTTCCTCGGCGAGAAGCAGACCGTCGTGCCGAGTATCCCCGAGCCAGCCCACGTTTCGCGCCACGTCGGGCATACGCTCGAGGCGAGGAACGTATCCTTTTCCTATCCCGGCTCGGACAGGCTCGTTTTGAAGAACATAAACGTGACGATAAAGCCGGGCGAGACTGTCAGCATCGTCGGCCTCAACGGGGCGGGAAAGACTACGTTTATTAAGCTTTTGACGCGGCTCTACGACCCGACCGAGGGCGAGATACTTCTCGACGGGCGGGATATCCGCGAGTACGACGTCTCCGAGCTCTACGATATGTACGGGATAATATTCCAGGACTTCGGCAAGTACGCCGTCTCCGTCCGCGAGAATATAGCCTTCGGCGATCTTAAAAAGCAGGTTAGCGACGAGGATATCAGCAAAGCCGCCGAGAACAGCGGAGCGGCGGCATATATCGACGGGCTCGAGAAGGGCTACGACACCCCGCTTATGAAGTATTTTGAGGAGAGCGGCACAGAGCTCTCGATAGGCCAGTGGCAGAAGCTCGCGATAGCCCGCGCCTTCTACGCGGACAGCGACGTTCTCATTCTCGACGAGCCTACGGCGAGCCTCGACCCGATGGCGGAGCAGGATATATTCAACCGCTTCAACGAGCTGAGGCGCGGCAAAACGAGCATATTTATCTCCCACCGCCTATCGTCCGCAACTACGGCCGATACCATCCTCGTTATGGAAAACGGCGAGATAGTCGAGAGAGGCAGCCATAAGGAGCTTATGCGCCTCGGCGGGAAGTACCACGAGCTATTTTCCACCCAGGCGGCAAGGTACATAGAAAACTGATTCAGAAAGGAAAAATGTTATGCTAAGAATGATCTTTTTGGCTCTTTTAGCGGTCGGCGTTCTGCTTCTTGCGCTGACCGCTGTGCTCGCAATGAGGTACGCGGCGAAGAAGAAAAACCGCGTGGAATGCGAGGGAACGATCGTGGGATTCTATGAGAATTCATCCGAGATCGCGCTCGGAGACGGCGAACACGTCGCGGTCTCACCCGTCGTTGAGTACAGGGTGAACGGCGTAAGGCACGAGTTTACGGGGAACTATTATAACACGGGAATGCAGATCGGCGATAAGGTCAAGGTTCTGTACAGACCCGAGGATCCGTCCTCCGCGACAATGAAGGGCGCAGCGCTTTTAGCTCCCCTGATTACCGGCGCGGTCTCCCTGACGTTCATTATAATCGGTGTCGTGTATCTTATGATAGCCGGATAAACGCATACTGAAAATCGTGTCGGGAGAAAAACCAATTCTAATTCATTTTATTCCGATTTGTTGAGATACCTATAGGAAAGAAAAAGCCTTCCCCTTGAGGGGAAGGTGGCACGGCGTCAGCCGTGACGGATGAGGTGGAAAGCCTTGAATAAAACGAACAACCCTAAATTAAGGGAAAACGCGCAGAATCTGCGACGCGAAATGACGAAAGAAGAGCGCCGCCTCTGGTATGACTTCCTGAAACAGCTTCCTGTTACGGTCAACAGGCAAAAGGTCATAGGGCATTACATTGTCGACTTCTACTGTGCCTCGGCTAAACTCGCGATCGAGCTGGATGGCTCACAGCACTATGAGGACGAGGGCTCCGCCTCAGATCGAGAGCGAGACTATACATTGAACCAACTTGGGATCACAGTCGTACGATATTCCAACGGCGATGTTAACCAAAATTTCGACGGGGTATGCGCCGACATTTTGAGGCGTCTTGGCCTGATTACCCTCGAGTAAACGAGAAAGGACACCTCATCAGTCAGCCTTGCGGCTGACAGCTTCCCCTCAAGGGGAAGCCTTTGGCAGGCGCAATTATGTATCGCGTTGATTTTACACCGCGTAGCCGCCGTCGACGCTTATTACCTGACCCGTTATGAACGAGGCTGCGTCGGATGCGAGGAAGAGGACGGAATTTGCTACGTCCTCCGGCTTTCCGAGGCGGCAGAGCGGGGTGTCCTCGGCGAGGGAGCGGAGAGTTTCCTCCCCGAGCGCCCTGTTCATATCCGTGTCGATAACGCCGGGACAGAGGCAGTTTACGGTTATGCCCGAGGGGCCGAGCTCCTTCGCGAGAGCCTTACTGAGCCCGATAAGGGCGGCCTTCGTCGCAGAATACGCCGCCTCGCAGGAGGCGCCGCGTATGCCCCACATCGAGCTTATTACGATTATCCTGCCCCAATGCTCGCGCAGCATATCGGGAAGGGTGGCGCGGATCACGTTGTACGCCCCGTCCACGTTTACGGAAAAGAGCCTGCGCCATTCCTCCTTTGTTGTGTCCTGTATCTGCTTAACGAGGCTTATCCCCGCGTTCAAGACGAGGACGCCCGCCCCGCCGGAGCTTTTTACGAGAGCCTCAGCCTCGTCCGAATCGGATACGTCGGCCTTGAACGCCGCTCCGCCTATGCGCCAGGCGAGAGCCTCGGCGGCGGTTTGGCTTTTAAGATAGTTTACCGTAACGCTATAGCCCGCGTTTCCGAGAGCCTCAGCTGTCGCCGCGCCGATACCGCGCGAGCCGCCGGTGACGATGGCGGTCTTTTTAAATTCGCTCATAGAAGCATAAGCCACCTTATTATCAGAATGGCGCCGAGGCCGGGAAGGCCGAGAACGCCTACGCAGACGGCGTTTACCGGGTTTACCCCGATAGGAACGCCGATAAGATCGAGAATAACGAGAAGGACGAAGCCTAATACCGTGTTCAGGCAGAGCTTGAGAATTAGCTTTAAAGGCCGCCTGAAGATCGCGAGGGCGATTATCGCTATCGGTAAAGCGAGAATTATATATACTGCCGATTCCATAACTCGTCCCCCAAAAATAAGCTACTGAAGCTTATTCGGGCTTCGCGGGGATTATGCCCTTTCGCTCGTCTATCTTTTTGAAAACGAGCGAGCAGAGGAGACCGGAGATAAGTCCGGCGCAGACGCCGATGACTATTCCGCCGAGAACGTCGGAGGGGTAGTGCATCATCAGATAGTTGCGGCTTATGCCCATTATCAGGATATAGGCTATCGCCCACGGCAGGTATTTCTTCCCGCGCGAGCAGCAGAAGGCGATTGAGAAGTCGGCGGCTACGGTCACATGGCCGGAGGGGAAGGAGAAGTCGTGCTCAACGTCCATCCACCTGCCCAGGCTCTCCCACCAGAGCTTGACGTTCACCGTGTCGAAGTCGTAGGGCCTCGGGCGCTGGACGAGGGGCTTTATCGTGAGATTGGTAAAGAACGCGCCGATCATTATTCCGGCGAGGCAGCATATCCCCGTCCGCCGCGTCTTTTTGAAGAACATCATCACGACGGAGACTGCCATCAGCAGATACCCGCCCTTGCCCGTTAGGCTTATAACGTACATTATCGGGCTCAGAACTACGCCGACCGCTTCGGAAACGGAGTGGTAAAAGCTGAGTATTGCGAAATCGAGTTCCCAGAACAGGGCGTTTAAGAATGATGCGGCTCCGGTAAGACCCGCGGTAAGCAAGAGCATAGCGCACCTCCGCTGATTATTTATATCCGTATTTTACCGAAAAACGGTGCGTATTGCAAGATAAAAAAAGGCGCCTGCCCTTGCGGGCAGGCAAAAATAGGGTTGTGGGATAAAGATATGAGCTTACAGCTCCCGTTGCCGGGGGAATAAGCTGTACTCTGATAATAGCACTACTGGAAATATTTGTAAATAGGAAGTTTTGTCGAATTTATTCTTTTTCCAATTTTACGCTGACGCGGGGCATCATAACGTACTCGACGCCGGCGGCCTTGAGCATACGCTTGGAGGCGACGTTGGGCTCTGTGCCGTCGTACTTGTCGTCCATATAGACGATACGCTTGATGCCGCTCTGGATTATGAGCTTGGCGCACTCGTTGCAGGGGAAGAGGCTTACGTAGATGCTGCAGCCGTCGAGCGGGCTCGTGGAGTTCAGGATGGCGTTCGCCTCGGCGTGGACGACGTAGGGGTA
>ONTN01000086.1 GCA_900320765.1 uncultured Eubacteriales bacterium | reverse complement strand
GGTCAGATGGCGGAACGACGTCCTGAGATAGTTGAAGAGGAAGACGAGGAGGAAGACGAAGCTCACCGCGTAATACACGAGGTTGAAACCGGCGTCCGTGTACTTGACGCCCATATCCGCGAGCACGTAGGTGTACAGGGCGTAGAGGATATAGGAGAGGGCGAAGACGTGGACGAAGGCCCACACCCAGCCGACTATGGATTCGGATTTTGACATCGGGAAGGGAAAGCCCTTCTTCATTATTCGGTCACCTTCTTTTTGAGCGCGTAGAGAAGATTCATCGCCTCTATGGGCGTTATCGTGTTGAGGTCGGTATTTTTAAGGGCGTCGAGTGCCTCGGCCTCGGAGATGGAGCCGAGGGAGAACTGCTCCTCTTCCTCAGACCGGGGGGCTTTTGCCGCGGGAGCCGCGCCTGAGACGAGGTCTGAGAGCACCTGATTTGCCCGCTTTATCACGGGAGCGGGCACGCCCGCAAGTCCGGCGACCTCGATTCCGTAGGAATCGTCGGCTCCGCCGGGCACTATTTTGCGTAGAAAGATTATCGACCCGCCGCGCTTCTTCGCCGTGATGTTGTAGTTTTTCACTCCGTCCACCTCGCCCTCAAGGGCGGTGAGCTCGTGATAATGCGTGGCGAACATAGTTTTCGCGCCGAGAGTCTTCTTATCCGTGCAGTATTCGACTACGGCGCGGGCTATCGCCATTCCGTCGTAGGTCGAGGTGCCGCGGCCTATCTCGTCGAGAATGAGAAGGGAGCGGGCAGTCGCGTTCTTTAAGATATTCGCAACCTCCGTCATCTCCACCATAAAGGTGGAGCGGCCGGCGGAGAGGTCGTCGGAAGCGCCGATGCGGGTGAACACCCGGTCGACTATGCCTATGCTCGCGCTTTTCGCGGGCACGAAGGAGCCCATCTGCGCCATCAGCACGATGAGGGCGGTCTGCCGCATATAGGTGGATTTTCCCGCCATATTCGGCCCGGTTATAACGGCGGTGCGCCCGAAGGCTCCGCCGAGGCGGGTGTCGTTCGGAACGAAGAGGGTCTCCTTCTGGGTGAGCTCCACCACCGGGTGACGCCCGTCGCGGATATCGATTATCCCGTCGCCCGTTATCTCAGGCCTGACCCAGCCGCGGGAGACGGCGCAGTCTGCGAGGGAGACGAGAACGTCGAGCTCGGCCGTTCTGCGGGCGGTATCCTGTATCCTCAAGACCTCGCGGGCTATGCGCTGCCTCAGGTCGGAAAAGATGCTGTATTCGAGATCGGCCACCCTGTCCTTCGCGCTCAGAAGCTCGGTCTCAAGGTTTTTAAGCTCCTCTGTTATGAAGCGCTCCCCGTTCACGAGCGTCTGCTTTCTTATATAGTCCTCGGGCACGTCGTGAGACTGGCTGCGCGGTATCTCAATGTAATAGCCGAAGACCTTGTTGTAGCCCACCTTCAGCTTTTTGCCCGTGCGCTGCCTCTCCCTCGCCTCGATATTTGCGAGGGCGGCTGATGAATTGGAGAGAAGGGAGCGGAGCCTGTCCACCTCG
Source organism: uncultured Eubacteriales bacterium (assembly GCA_900320765.1). Classification (GTDB taxonomy): domain Bacteria; phylum Bacillota; class Clostridia; order Oscillospirales; family Oscillospiraceae; genus RUG626. The sequence goes on along the minus strand of ONTN01000086.1, from coordinate 7,416 downwards.
GGGTCGTATCCCTCGCGGATCATACCGCCCTCGCGGACGGAGAAGGGCGGGTCGTCCGTTATCACCGCGGTGACGGCGGCGACGATATCGCCCATAAGATCCATATCCCTGATATCGCAAAGGGCGCGGGAGCCAAAGCCCTCCATAAGCCCGGTCACGTCCGCAAGCGGGGCGAGGGAGGCGGCGAGGGAGGCAAGGTCGCGGGCGTTTGCCGTCCCGTAGACTATCCTGCCGATAAGCCTCTCGATATCGCCTATGCCCTTGAGCTCGCGGGCGATCTCATTTCGGTTGACGTTGTCGGAATAGAGCTCCTCGATGGCCGCCGATCTGCGGGTTATCGCCGCCGGGGAGAGGAGGGGACGCGATACCCAGGAGCGCAGGAGCCTCGCGCCCATCGGGGTGCGGGTCCTGTCCATCGCCCAGATAAGGCTGCCGCGCTTCTGCCTGTCGTGCCCGGAATACAGAAGCTCAAGGTTTCTTATCGTCTCCATATCGAGCTCCATATACCGCCCGTCAGAGTAGAAATCGAGCTTGTTTATATGCTCAAGGCCGGTCTTCTGCGTCTCAATGGCGTAGCTCAAAAGGGCGCCTATCGCGCATACGGCCTGCGGCTCATTCTCAAGACCGAGCTCGTCCACGGAGGCGACGGAGAACTGCTCGCAGACGCGCATCGTGCTCTGCATATAGTCAAAGCGATTGTCGTCCTTTTCGCTAAGGCAGCGCAGCCTCTCGCGCAAAAGGAATTCGATCTCTCCGTCCTCGGCGGCGGCCTCGTTCAGCACGGCCTCGGAGGGGGAGAAGCGGGCAAGCTCGTTCAATACCCGCTGGCTCTCGGAGCGGGGGAAGCTGCGGGCGCAGATCTCGCCCGTTGATATATCCGCGAAGCATACCGCGGCCCCGTCCGCGTCTAAATAGCAGGAGGCTATGTAATTCGACCTCGATTCATCGAGCATCGAGGCGTCCGTCACCGTGCCGGGGGTCACTATCCTGATTACGTCCCTGTCGACGAGCCCCTTCGCCGTGGCGGGGTCCTCCGTCTGCTCGCAGATGGCGACCTTGTAGCCGCGCTGGATAAGGCGGGCGATATACGCCTCGGCCGAATGGTAGGGCACTCCGCACATCGGCACCCGCTTCTCCGGGTCGTTCTCCGCCCTGTCCCGCGTTGTGAGCACAAGGTCGAGCTCAAATCCCCGAGGCGGAAGAAAAGTATGCAGTCGGAATGTTCTCCCTTTATCTTGTTGTATTGCCGCATCATCGGCGTATCCTGTGGCATAATTATGACCATTCCTTTCACTGAAGTTCAAGGCACAAAATGACCACGAAATGGAATGATCATAAATGCCATGTTTTTCGGTTGCCGCGCAGCGGCGAGAAAAACGGCTTCAATTTCAAATAAGGTTGAAACTTGTTTCAACCTTTGCCTCCCTGTCTGTTAAATGAGCTCGCCTGAGAGAGCCCAGGTGTTGGAGCCGGTTATCCTCACGTTGCGGAAGGAGCCGATGAGGGAATTGTCCCCCTCGAGCCTCACGAGCCTTCCCCCGTCCGTGCGGGAGGTGAGAAGCCCGTTATCCTCCCCGTCGATAAGCACGCGCTCTGTTTTGCCGATATAGGCCTTGTGCTTCTCCTCGGAAACGGAGTTCTGCAGGGCTATGAGGCGGTCAAACCTATCCTGCTTCTCCTCCCTTGTCGCGGGGTCGGGGTAAGAGGCGGCGGGCGTGCCGGGCCGCTTCGAGTATATGAAGGTGAAGAGAGCGTCGAAGCGGACGGACTCAACGAGGCTCATTGTCTCAAGGAAATCCTCCTCCGTCTCGCCGGGGAAGCCGACGATAACGTCGCTCGTCAGCACGATGTCGGGCATATAATCCCGCGCCAGCTTGACGAGGGAGAGATAGCGCTCGCGGTCGTAGGAGCGGTTCATCGCCTTCAGCACCCGGCTCGAGCCGGACTGAAAGGGCAGGTGGATATGCTTTGCTATCTTATCGCTTCCCGCCATAGTGCGGAAAAGCTTCTCGGTCGCGTCCTTCGGGTGGCTCGTCATAAAGCGGAGACGGAAATCGCCGGGTATCGCGCTTATCTCGGAGAGGATATCGGAGAAATCGACCCCGAGACCGAGGTCGCGGCCGTATGAGTTCACGTTCTGCCCCAAAAGGGTGATATCCTTGTACCCCGCGTCTATGAGGCCGTGCGCCTCTTTTATGATATCCTCGGGCAGGCGTGACCTCTCCCTTCCGCGGACGTAGGGCACGATGCAGTAGGTGCAGAAGTTGTTGCACCCGTACATAACGGAGAGCCACGCCTTCACCCGCCCGTCGCGGCTTGCGGGGATACCCTCGGCTATCGCCCCGTCGGACGGGGTTATCTCGAATACCCTGCCGCCCTCGAAGAGCACCTTGCGCAGAAACTCCGGGAAGCGCCAGAGGGCGTGCGGCCCGAATACCATATCGACGTGGCGGTACGAGGCCTTGAGCCTGTCCGCGACGCTCTTTTGCTGAGCCATGCAGCCGCATACGGCTATCTTCTGCGTGGGCTTCGCCTTTTTCGTGTGCGTGAGGGCGCCGACGTTCCCGTAGACCCGCTGCTCCGCGTGCTCGCGGACGGCGCAGGTGTTCATAACGATGACGTCCGCCTCGGCCTCGTCCTGCGTGAGGCCGTACCCCATCTCGAGGAGCATGCCCCTCAGCTTTTCTGAGTCAGCCTCATTCTGCTGGCAGCCGTAGGTATCCACAAGAGCGAGGGGCTTTTCGGGGAGGGAGGCGTTCCTCTCCGCGACCTCCGCCATTATCCTTTTTTGCTCTTCAAGCTCTTTTTCCGATATAACGGTTCTCTGATAGCTCACGTTTATTCTCCTGACTGAATTTCATATTTAAAGGTATTTTAACATTTTCCTGTAGATTTTACAATGGTATTTGTGCTATAATCAATGTATTAAATTGGAATAGAAGCGGCTTTGGCGGAAAGGAGAGCTTAAAATGAAAAATCTCGTTATAGACAGAGACGCTATAAAGAATAATCTCAACATCGTAAAGGCCCGCGCCCGAGGGGTGGATATTATCGCCGACCTCAGCGCCGACGCCTTCGGTATGGGCATTGTTGAAACGGCGCGGATACTGCGCGAGGAGGGCGTTACGAGCTTCGCGATATCCGACCCCCGCGACGCTGAGAGGCTCAGGAACCTCGGCTTTACCGACGAGCGGCTTATGATGCTCCGCTCCACCGCCGACTCCGACGAGATAAGGGACCTCATCGAGCTCGGCGTTATATGCACCGTCGGCTCTTACGACGCCGCTGTTGCGATAAACGGGATTGCGGAGGAGAGACACACAGTTTGCGAGGTGCAGATAAAGATCGACTCCGGCCTCGGACGGTACGGCTTTTTGCCCACGGAGACGGATAAGATAGCCTCTATATTCAAGTATATGCCCAATCTCGCCGTTATCGGCGTTTTCTCAACCTACTCCCAGTCGTACAAGTCCGAGAGGATAACGCGGGCTGAGTACGAGACCTTCAAGGCCGTGCTCGACAAGCTCACCCAGATGGGCTTCGAGGTCGGCTATACCCACATCGCGGACTCCGCCGCCCTCTTTAAATACGACTTCGGCACAATGGACGCCGTCAGGGTCGGCACAGCCCTCGCCGGAAGGGTCGCGGGCGGAGCCGTGCCCGGGCTTATGAAGGTCGGGTATATCAAGGCCGGCGTCGAGGAGGTCGGCTGGTTCCCCAAGAAGCACAGGATAGGCGGGCAGACGCTTAAAAGACCGGCTCGCCTCGCCGTTTTAAGCGTGGGATTTTTTAACGGCTTCGGCGTAACCCGTCCGGATTACGAGCGCAGGCTCATAGATATCCTTAAGAACCGCAAAAAGAGCCCCACCGTAAAGCTCGGCGGAAAGAAGCTCAAAATAGTCGGCTCAGTCGGTATGCAGCATACGATAGTGGACGTTACGGATGTTGAGTGCAGCGTCGGCGACGCCTGCTATCTGGACGTCGATCCCGTAAACGTAAAGGGACTTCAGAGAACGTATATTTCACACGAGGAGAAGTAATATGCCGAAGATCTATGAGATGCCGCCCCATCTCGCCGACCTTATCGCGGCGGGCGAGGTGGTAGAGCGCCCGGCCTCGGTAGTAAAGGAGCTCTGCGAAAACTCGATAGACGCCGGGGCGAAAAGCGTGACCGTCGAGATACAGGGCGGCGGTATGTCCTTCATCCGCGTAACGGATAACGGCTGCGGAATGGCGCCGGAGGACGCGAAGATCGCCTTTCTGCGCCACGCCACGAGCAAGCTGCGCGATGAGCGCGGGCTTGAGGCGATAGCCACCCTCGGCTTCCGCGGCGAGGCTCTTGCCGCCATATCCTCCGTCAGCCGCGTCGAGCTTACGACGAAGGAGAGAGAGGCCGAGACCGGCACGAGGGTCGAGCTCGAGGCGGGGAAGACGGTATCCTTCGAGGCGGCGGGCTGCCCGGACGGGACTACGATGATAGTGAAGAATCTCTTTTTCAACACCCCGGCAAGACTCAAATATTTGAAAAACGACAAGGCGGAGGGAGCCGCCGTGACCGTCGCCGTCACAAGGCTCTGCCTCAGCCACCCCGAGATATCCATACGTTATATCAAGGACGGGCGCGAGGAGATACATACCCCCGGCGACGGGAAAACGGAGTCCGCCGTCTACGCCGTCTTAGGCCGCGACGCGGCGAAGAGCCTACTCAAGACGGAGGGCGAATCCGGCGGAATCTTCGTCCGGGGCTATGTCTCCGCCCCCGTGGGGGCGAGGGGCAACAGAAGCTGGCAGTTCTTTTTCATAAACGGCAGATTCGTTAGATCGCGGGTACTCCAGGCGGCGCTCGAGCAGGCGTATAAGAACAGCCTGTTCACCGGCCGTTTCCCCGCCTGCGTGCTCGAGATAGATATGTCCTATTCAAAGGTGGACGTGAACGTCCACCCCGCGAAGCTCGAGGTCAGATTCTCCGACGAGAGAGCGGTTTTCGACGCCGTCTACTGGGCGGTCAGGGGCGCTCTCGAGACTGAGTCCGCTCCCGCCGAGCTTCCGATATCGCGCTCTACGGCGTCCGCCGTCCGCTCGGGACTCTCCGACGCGGCGCCTTCGCAGGGCTTTTCCAAGCCCGCCTCCGGCGGCGCCTCGTTTACAGCAAAGCCGAGGGAGGACTTTTTTAAGTCGGTATCCGCCGACGAATTCCGCTCCGGCTTCGGCGGCGGCTTTAAGAGAGCCGAGACCGGCGGGGCAGAGCGGAGCTTGAACGACGTTTTCCGCCCTGCCGCACGCGAGCAGGAAAGACTCGAAATGCCCCCTGTAAAGCCTGCGGCCGCGCCGGACTGGACGCCGGACGAGCCCATTGCCGAAACGAGGGAGGAGCGCCCGTGGAGATACGTCGGAGAGACGCTGAACACTTACCTAATCGTGGAAAAGGGCACGAGCGTATTTCTTATAGACAAGCACGCGGCTCACGAGCGCGTTTTATTTGATAAGCTCAAGGAGAAGGGCTGGAGACCCGAGGGCCAGCTCCTTATGACCCCGGTTATCGTAAACGTGGGCGAGGAGACTGCAGCTATTATAGCGGGCTCAGCAGAGCTTTTGGGCGAATACGGCTTCGAGATAGACGACTTCGGCGGCGGCGCCGCGGCGATAAGGCAGATACCACAGGATCTCGATATCTCCGAGCCGGAGGCTCTTATAGAGGAGCTCGCCGGAATACTCTCCTCGGGCGGAAGGCGCGAGCTATCTGAGCTTCGGGACGATATAATGCACACCGTCGCCTGCAAGGCGGCTATCAAGGCTGGCACAAGGTCTGAGCCCGCGAGCGTGACCGGGCTTATAGATAAGGTAATGAGCGGGGAGGTCAGATACTGCCCGCACGGAAGACCAGTTATGATGGAGCTGACGAAGTATCAGCTTGACAAGGGCTTTAAAAGAGTATGACGCCTGAAATTTTGGTTATAACCGGTCCCACGGCCTCGGGAAAGACGGAGCTTGGCGTAAGCCTCGCGGAAAGGCTCGGAGGCGAGGTGGTCTCGGCCGACTCGATGCAGATCTATAAATATATGGATATCGGCACGGCAAAGCCGACGATTGAGGAGATGCGGGGCATTCCCCACCATATGCTCTCCGTCGTTTCCCCGTTTGAGAGCTATTCCGTCTCGCGCTATGTTACCGAGGCGGGAGCCTCAGTTGACGGCATCCTGTCGCGCGGGAAAACGCCGATACTCGTCGGCGGCACAGGGCTCTATATCGAATCCCTCGTCCTCGGGCGCACCTTCGCCGCGGGCGGGGCGGAGCTCGGAGTAAGAGCCGAGCTCGAGCGGCAGTATGACGAAGAGGGCGGCGAGCGTATGCTCGACCTATTGCGCGAGCTCGACCCGGAGCGGGCTGATAAGCTCCACCCGAACGATAAAAAGCGGATCGTCCGCGCCCTTGAGCTCGCCCAAAGCGGAAATACCATCTCCGAGCACGACAGGCTCTCAAAGGAAACGCCTCCGCGATACAGGGCAAAATATATCGTCCTTGGCTTCGAGGACAGGGACGATCTCTACCGCAGGATAGACAGAAGAGTTGACAAAATGCTCGAGGCAGGGCTTTTGGACGAGGTGCGCGCCCTTTTAAATATGGGGCTTACCCCGGAGGCCACGGCGATGCAGGCGATAGGCTATAAGGAGAGCGCAAGGTACCTCCGTGGCGAGGAGGGGCTCGACGAGGCCGTGGAGAATATAAAGCGAGGCAGCAGGAGATACGCGAAAAGGCAGATATCCTGGTGTTCGAGATACGAGGGAGCACTCAGAATTAATTGGAAAAAAATTCCTGATTTTGCTGGCGCTCTGCAAGCTTCGACAGAATTTTTTGCCGAACGCTGATAATATAAAGCCGTTCCCAATATATACATACGAAAGGACGGCAATACATATGACAAAACCGAATTTACAGGATCTGTTTCTTAACGAGGCGAGGAGAAAGAACGTACCGCTCACGGTGTTTTTGGTGAACGGGTTTCAGATGCGCGGAACGGTGCGCTCCTTCGACAGCTTCACCGTCGCTCTTTTGAGCGAGGGGAAGGAGCAGCTTATCTATAAGCACGCGATATCGACGGTATCGCCCGCAAGGCGGCTCGAGCTCAATCTCGACGAGCCGGGTGAGGCGGCGCGCACGGCCGATATCGGCGGCTAAAGGAGCAGGGAAAGTGGAAAGAAGCGACAGGCTTATAAAATTTGTTACGGTCGTGGTCTTCGTCGCCCTCGTTATCTACGCGGGCTTCTCGCTTTATCAGACGAGGGACGGTTCGCTGAGGACCGTGCCGGCGACGGCGATGGTGCTGAGGCGAAGCGTGATAACCACGGGCTACGCCGTGAGGGACGAGGAAGTTCTCGTCTCCCCGGAGGGGGGAGCCTCCGTCAGCGTGACGGAGGG